>CALADT010000001.1 GCA_937890655.1 uncultured Mucispirillum sp.
TAAATCTACATTGTGAAAGCTGATTTGCTTTTGTCTTCTTTCAGTGGCTACCATACAGCACCACTAAAAGATATAATTGATAAATTGTATTGTTGGATATACCCCCTAAAAAATAGGGGGTTAAATCTATAACTAGTAACGGAGCTTTTTTTGATTTGCGAAATTAAAAAAATGTATTTGTTACTAGCTAATAATAACCATGATTTAATAGTAAACTATCAATAAGGTATAAAGAAAGCTCCCCGAGACGGGCTCGAACCGCCGACCCAGTGATTAACAGTCACTTGCTCTACCGACTGAGCTATCGGGGAATGTTTATGTTAGAAAGTGAACTTCCCAACGTCTGAGAAGTAAACCATATTTTAATTAAGTTGTCAACAACTTTTTTTAAAAAATTTTAAATTTATTCTTCTGGATCTAATTTTGTTAAGTCTGCTATACAACCACCCCATGTTAGACCTACACCAAAACCCATTAATAACGCACGTTTTCCAAGTGTTATATCCTTTGACTGCATTTTGTTTATAGCTATTGGTATTGTAGAAGATGCTGTGTTACCTGTATCCTCACAATCATTAAAATATCTACCATCATTTGGAATGCCACATGCTTTTTGTATTGTTTGTAACATAAATTTGTTTGCCTGATGAAATATAAAATTATCTATATCATCTAATGAAAGCATATTTTTTTCAAGTATAGAATTAAGCATAGGTGGGACTACCGACTGTGTAAACTGCACCACCCCTTTACCATCCATATAAATTGTTGCATCTGTTCTTACATTACCGTATTGGTCTTCTATCTCTCTATATGCTTCTTCTCTATCTGCATATTTCATACGCATTAAACCATAGTTTACTATGATTTTCATAAAATCTACACCATTTGTGCCAAACTGAAAACCTTTTAGAAATTCTGTTCTTGAATATGTTGATGAAATTAATGTGGCAGTTGCTGCATCACCAAAAAGTGGTTTTGTTCTCATATCTTTTGGGTGAATAATTTTGCTTAACGTATCCCCTGTTAATAACAGCACATTATTTGCCTGACCTGATTCTATTAGTGCTTTAGATAATGATAAGCCGTATATATAACCTGTGCAACCATGGTTATAATCCACAACCATACAGTTAGTTTTAAGCCCTAATCTGCCATGTATTACGCATGATGTTGCAGGCATAATATAGTCTGCTGTTTCTGTGCAGAAAATTAATGCGTCAATATCTTCTTTATTTACATTATATTTTTCAAACATAATTTTAGTTGCTTCCACTGCTAAGTCTGACGAACATTCATGTGGTAGTGCTATTGGGCGTCTATAAACACCAATTTTACTTGTAATACGGTTATCTGGACTATTAAACTCAAAATTATTTGGATAATAAGATGTTATATGCTTAATATAAGCGCGTTTTGCCATAATAAAAAACCTCATATAAAAAATAATGGCGTGGCATATAAAGACAAAATAAATACATTTAAGTTTTTTAAAAAATGTGCCACAATATAAAAACAGTATGGTATTCTTACCAAACTACATACATAATACAAATAATAAATTTTTACAAGAAAAAAATTAAATAAAACACATAAACATACTACATTATTTGATTAATCTATATAATAAACTACTTTATTTTTTATGATTACCTATAACTACCACAAATGGTGCTTTTTTATTTTCCACATATTTTATTAAGTTTTTTGGAAAATCGTAGTAGTTTTCTTCGTTTTCGCAGCCTAAATTTAATGAAAGGCTTATTTTTTTATTTATAAAGGCCATATCTTTTATAGTAGAAGATAGTGCATAAGGCCTTTCCATAAAAACAGTGGTTACTTTATTTTTTGAGATATCTTCAAAAAACTTTCTTCTTTTTATGTTATCTCTTGGTGGAAAGCCTGCAAAATAAAAAGTTTTTGCTTCTATACCTGAAACACTTATTGCAGAAGTTATAGAGCTTGCCCCTGGTAAACTTAAAACTTTTATACCGTTTTTTTTACACATGGATATAAACTTATAATCAGGGTCAGAAATACATGGGGTGCCTGCATCTGAAAATAATACTGCCATATTAGTATTTTTTACTTTTTCTAATATTTCATACCGTGTATTATCTTCTGTATGCTCATTTATTAAAAATAGTTCTGCACTGCTTCCTGCTACTTGCAATAATTTATTTGCAACTTTCCGTTCTTCCCCTATTGCAATATTACTGTTTTTTATAATATTTAAAGTTTTTTCAGGTATATCTTTTATGTTTTCACTAATAGATATACCTGCAACGTATAATAAAGCCACTTGTTACCCTTTTTTAATTACATCTAACCCGTTTAAGTAAGGACGTAATGCTTCTGGAATAGTAACAGAACCGTCTTGATTTTGGTAGTTTTCAAGCACTGCCACTAATGTTCTTCCCACTGCAAGCCCTGAACCGTTTAATGTGTGGGCTGTTTTTACTTTTCCGTCTGTATCTCTATACCTAATATTTGCACGCCTTGCTTGGTAGTCTTTAAAGTTAGAGCAGGAAGATATTTCTCTGTAACAGTTTTGACCAGGAAGCCATACTTCTAAATCGTATGTTTTAGAACTAGAAAAACCTATATCTCCTGAGCTTAAAGCCATAACTCTATATGGTAGATTTAAGGCTTGTAAAACCATTTCAGCATCATGAGTTAATTTTTCATGTTCTTCCACAGAAGTATCTGCACTACAAATTTTTACAAGCTCCACTTTATTAAACTGGTGGTTACGGATTAAACCTTTTGTATCTTTCCCATAACTTCCTGCTTCACGTCTAAAACATGCTGTTAGTGAAGTATTATATATTGGTAAATTTTTTACATCAATTATTTCATCAGCATACATATTTGTAACAGGTATTTCAGCTGTTGAGATTAAATAAAGGTTATCTTTTTCACATAAATATGCTTCTTCTGCAAATTTTGGTAACTGACCTGTACCTATCATAGCTTTTGTATTAACAAGATAAGGCACACTCATTTCTACATAACCTTTTTCCCTGTGCATATCAAGCATAAGTGAAGATAACGCCCTATCAAGCCTTGCACCCATTCCTGATAATATATTAAACCTTGATTCTGCAATTTTTACACCACGTTCAAAATCAATTATGCCTAAATCTGCCCCTATATCCCAATGGTTTTTAGGTTCAAAATCAAATTTTCTAGGTTCGCCCCATTTGCGTATTTCTACATTTTCGTTTTCATCTTTACCAATAGGGGTTGTATCATCTACAATATTTGGTAAACTTAATAACATATTGCGTATATTTTCATCTATTTCTGCCTGCATAGAATCAAGTTCCTGCATTTTACCGGCATTACTTTTTACCTGCTCTTGTAAATCTTGAGTATCTTTACCTTCTCTTTTTAAAATACCCACTTGTTTTGATATGGCATTTCTTTCAGCTTTTAACTTCTCTACCTGATTTATAATTTCTTTACGTTTATTGTTTTCACTAACTAATGTTTCAAAATCAAAATCATAGTTTCTAGCTTTTGTTTTTTCCTTTACTTCATCAAGATTGCTTAAAATAAATTTTAAATCAAGCATATATCACCTTTATTTTTTATTTTTATTTTTTTCTTTTTCTTTTTTATTACTATATTTTTCTATTAATTTATTTGTTTTTTTGCTGTATTTATTTTCTTTATCATATATTTCTAAATCAGCAGCTAACCCTTTTGCCTCATCAAAATTATCCTGTTTTAATAATATTTTTACAGCCTTATATACTGCTTCGCCGTAGTATGATGTATCTTTATAATGGGCTATAACATATTTATACCTTAAAAGTGATGGTTCACTTTTTAATATTCTACTGTAATAGTTACCTATTATCATTTCTTTTTTTGCAAGCCTGTCCATTAAAAGAGATATTCTTATATCCACATCATATTCTTCTACAAGCTCTGGGTATTTATTTTTCACTTCTTTTAAATAATATAGTGCTTTTTCCGTATTAGTTTGGTCTTGAGAAGCATAACGGACAATATTAAAATACGCAAGCCCTAACCTAACTGTTGCAAGTTTTGTATTATCCCACCCTTTATATACTTCTAAATAAACTTCATATGCAGGAATAGCCTCATCATACTTTCCACCTAGAAAATAACTATCAGCTAATGCAAGTTGAATAGAAGCAACATATTCTGGAGATTCTGCCCTAACAAGAGCTTGCTCATACCGTTCTGCTGCTTTTAAATATTTACCTTCTATGGCTAAAGAATCACCTATTTCTTCATAATATTCAGCTGGCTTATCTACTTCCACTTCTTTTGCACAAGCTGATAATATAAATAATAAAAGTGATAAATATAATAGTTTTTTCATTAATTATTCTCCGTAAAAGTAACATATATATCAGGATAAGCCACTTTATTTACAATACATTTATAAGGGCCGCTGCCTTTATCTGCTATACCGTCTGTAACGTATAATTTACCGTCTGTATCTGGTGCTTGAAATATGGCTCTTCCCTCTAAAATAAATGCAAAATCATCGTTTTCTTTTTCTACAAAACATAAAAATTCTTGTTTTTTATATTGTTTTAATCTATTACTTGTATTTTTCTTTTGTAATGTTTGTAATTTTGCTATTCTTGATTTTACCACTTTTTTATCCACATCATCTGTAAAATCATAAGCTATGGAACCTTCTTCTTTATAATATGGGAAAAACCCTGCAAAATCTGGCTTTTGGTTTAATATAAAGTTATAAAGCTCCATGTAATCTTCTTCTTGCTCCCCTGGAAAACCTACTATAAAAGTTGTTCTTATAAAGGCTTCAGGGCACAGTTCTCGTATATTATTAAATACATTATCAATAACTTCTCTTGTAGATGCCCTACGCATTTTTAATAATATATTATCACTTGCATGTTGCACAGGAACTTCAAAATATTTAATAACATTTTTAGTTTTTGCAACAAATTCAATAACTTCTTTTGTAACACCCTCTGGGTTTAAATAAAGCATTCTAAATAGTGTATTTTGGAATTTACTTGTGAGTTTTTCCATTAAAGGTAAAAGCATAACTTTATTATAAATATCTAACCCATATTGAGTAGTATCTTGGCTAATGATAATAATTTCCTGCACGCCTTGTTTAACAAGCAAATCTATTTCTTCTTCAATATCTTCCATTGTTCTACTTTTTAGTTTACCACGTATATTTGGTATAACGCAAAAAGCACATGTATTATTACAACCCTCACTTATTTTCACATAAGCATAATATGGCACATTTGTTATGGCACGCACTACTTTTTCACTGCTTTTTTCTATATGAAAAAGCTCCCTTAAATAATCAGCTGCTTCACTTAATTTGCCAACACCTGTAACAAAATCTATCTCCGGCATTTCTTTTAATATTTCTTCTTTATACCGTTCTACCATACAACCTGTTACAATTAACTTTGCTTTTTTGCTAATAATATTTTCCATTTGTAATATATTATCAACTGCTTCTTTAACAGCAGGTTCTATAAACCCACATGTATTAATAATTACTGCATCACATTTTGCAGGGTCAGATTCTGAAACGAAACCGTCTTGAGAAAGCTCCCCTATTAAATATTCAAAATCCACTTGGTTTTTTGCACAACCTAAACTTACATAACTAATTTTTCTAGTTTTCATTAACTTCCCTAACAAATATTATATTCATCCACATGGTTTAAATATGCCATAACTTTTGCTTTATCTTCGCCCATTTGGTCTATTAAGCTAACAATAGAATTAAACTTTATATCATCACGCATATGTTTATACAAGATAATTTCTGCATATTCTCCATAAACATCTTCATTAAATTCAAAAATATTTGCTTCTACCCGCAATTCCATATTATTATTTATAGTAAGAATATAGCCAACATAAGCCATACTATTATATATTTTATTTTTTATTATTACTTTAGAAGCATATACTCCATTTGCTGGTAGCACTTCGTTTACCACATCTAAATTAATAGTAGGATAACCTATTTTTCTACCTCGTTTATCCCCATGGATTACAATACCCTCTAAACTATAAGGACATTTTAAAAGTTTTGCAACTTCCTCCACATTTCCATCTATAATTAATGAACGAATACGTGAACTAGAAATTATGTTGCCTTTATTATCTTGTAGTTTTTCTGCTACTATAATCTCCACATTATATTTTTTCCCAAGCTCTATTAATAGGTTTGTATCACCACCTTTACCACTACCAAACCTGTAATCATCACCAACTATTACAACTTTTGCCTTTAGTTTATCCACTATTATATCTTTAAAAAAACTTTCAGCAGAAAGCTGTGATAATGATGAATTAAAATCTGCACTAATTAAATAATCTATTTTTTGAGCTAGAAACTTTTCTTCCCTTTTTTTAGGTGTAGAAATTAGTTTTATATCTTTATTAAAAAATTTAAAAGGGTGTGGTTCAAAAGTAAATATTATACTTTTTAACCCTTTTTTTTCTGATTGTTCTTCTAATGTTGCTAAAATTAGCCTGTGTCCTAAATGTAACCCATCAAAATTACCAATACATACTGCACTGTCATCTTGTACATTAATATGTTCTATACCTTTTATTACTTCCATATTATATATTTTCCTTGTTTTCAAATTGTTTTAATGCTTTTAATACTTCATCTTCTGCATTATGTAAATTTTTATATAATCTTTCAGGCATAATATGAACTTTATAATCCCACACAAGACCCCATATACCTAAAGTCAATAAATTAATTAAAAAATATGCTTTACTTTTTATATTATAATAATAAGGTTTATATTCTAGTGGCTCTTTTATAATATTTTCTTTTATTAAAACATTACTAATAAATGAATACATTTCACTTTCAATAGCTTGAATATCATCCCATGCTTTACTCATTTGTGATGCGTATAAGTAAAAAGCATATATACCATATATTGATGTTATTATAGCTACCACAAGAATTGTCGCCTGAACATATACTATTATGGTTAAAAATGCATCTACTATACTATGAAACAATTCTGGAACTAATATATATAGTAAAAAAGGTATAATCCATACCCATATTATTAAAAAAAACAGAATACATAGTAAATATATAAGCCTTAGGATACCATAATTTTCTTCATTTTTTTTATAAATTTCATAATAAAATTTAAAAAGCAACTTGTGTGCATTAAGTTCTACATTATTCATCTTATCTTTTATATAATCAGATATTAGCATAAAAAAATCATGTAAACTTTTATTGATAGCTCCATCATCCATATTATCTTCATCAATATTACTATTTGCAGGAAGTAAGTTATTACATTTTATTGTCATATTATTATCTGCTTTTTCATTTAAATAGTTAATTATTAACGCAAAAAAATCATATTTTCTTTTACTGTATTCAACTACTCTGTCAATTCGCTTCTTAAAAATATAAAACCCATAAATACCACATGTTAATAATGTCAATAATATAAATAAAAACCAATTAGTTACTGGTTTGTCATATTCTTCACGCTTTTTAATATTTTCTTCTAACTTAAATAATGTATTATTTTCCATATTATTTATTCTCCATAATCATATAATTATTACTAATCTTTTATACTATACATATTCACCGCAATAAAAGAAATAATGAAATAGAGTATAATATTTTAGCAGGCAAATATATAAATATTATCATAGAACATAGAAATAGCATAAAGTATGCGTTATTATTAATATTATAATTAAAAGATGTATTTGATAATCAACTTTCAGAAAGTGAATTATCAACTGTTCCAAGTTTAAAAATGGGTGATTGTATTCTTTGCATAAATGGATTTGGAAACATATCATTTAACATTGATGTGTCAGAAGAAGAACTTGAACTATTTAAAGGTGGAGCATAGGAGGTTA
>CALADT010000002.1 GCA_937890655.1 uncultured Mucispirillum sp.
TTACCCTTAATGGTGTAAAAAAATATTCAATAAATTTCTCATACCTTATAACTGAATATTTATTTTCACTTATAACATCCCTTTTTATAGGTATAGCTGTTGCAAGGTATTTAGGCCCTGACCAATACGGTATAATTTCATATGCTGTTTCTATTTTTTCTATTGCTTTAATAATTGTAGGTTTAGGGCTTGATGATATTATATTTAAAGATATGCTAAATAAAAAATATAATATAGGTGCTATATTTGGTTCTGCTATTTTTTTAAAAACTATATCATCTATTTTTATATATATGATTATATTAATATGGAGTTTTTATTATTATAGTGGAGAAAGATTATATACATTATTAATTATTAATACAGCACTACTTTTCCAGCCATTATCCATATATGCCATAGGGTTTTTAAGCAAAGCTGAGGGCAAATATACTTCTATTTCAAGAATAATTAGTTATAGTATATCTGCAATTTTAAAAATTATTTTAATTATAATAGATGCTAGTTTATCATATTTTGCTTTAGCTGTATTTTTAGATTATTCCATTTTATATATTATGATTTATATATTATATAAAAGTAGAAATAACCATAAATATAAATTATCTATTAGTAAAGAATATATATATAAATTAATTAAAACAACACCACTTGTATTTTTCTCCATTGTTTTCTATACTCTTTTTTTAAAGATAAGTATTATATTAATAACTTATTTTCATACAAGTTATTTATCAGGAATATACACTGCTGCTATTAGGCTTATAGAGGCTTTTTATTTAATACCTGCTGTAATTATTTCTGCACTTTACCCTGCTTTAATTCATGCAAAAAATAATAATGAAAATGAGTATATTAAACGAATTAACCAACTTTTTACAATTATATTTTATCCTTTTATAATTATATGTTTAACTATTTCTTTATTTTCTCCATTTATTATTAATCTTCTTTATGGTAAAATATATGCAGAATCTTCCATAGTATTATCATATACTGTTTGGGCTTTACCATTTATTGCTTTTAATATAATAAGTACTAAATATTTAATAATAGAAAACTTATTAAAAGAATTACTTATAATAAGTGGTGCATCTATTACCATTTTAACAATATTAATACTACTACTTTCTAAAACATATGCTTTAGTAGGAATTAGTTTATCATTTACAATATCTGCTTTTATATCATTTTTTATGCTTGATTTATGCTTTAAAAACACAAGAAAACTTTTTTTTATAAAATTAAAAAGCATTATATATCCTTTTTTTATAATATATAATAAATTTAAATAATATATATTTTTTTTAAAATAAATATTTGAAATGAAATAAAATATATGATAATAATTAAGTATATTTAAGAGAGGTGTCTTTATGAGTAGACAAATTCCATTTGCAGATTTACAATCACAATACCAACAATACAAAGAAGAAATAGATAAGGCAGTGCTTAATGTAATGTCTTCATCTATGTATATAATGGGGCCGGAAGTAGAAAAACTAGAGAAAAATTTAGCAAATTACGTTGGTTCAAAACATGCTTTAAGCGTATCTTCTGGGACTGATGCACTTTTACTTGCTCTTATGGCTTATGGTATAAAAGCAGGTGATGAAGTTATTACTACTCCATTTACATTTATTGCAACAGCAGAAGTTATAGCTCTTGTTGGTGCAAAACCAGTATTTGCAGATATTGATGAAAAAACATATAACCTTGATATAGAAAAAGTAAAACCATTAATTAATGAAAAAACAAAAGCAATTATACCTGTTTCTTTATACGGTCTTCCTGCAGATATGGATAAATTTTCTGCTCTTGTAAAAAATACTAATATTAAATTAATAGAAGACGCATGCCAAAGTTTTGGTGCTACTGATAATGGAAAATATAGCTGTAATTATGATAGTTTAGGTTGCACAAGCTTTTTCCCTTCTAAACCACTTGGCTGTTATGGTGATGGTGGAGCTATCTTCACAAATAATGATGAAGAAGCAGAAATAATATCAAATTTAAGAAATCATGGACAGGTAGCACGTTATAAACATAAATATATTGGTATAAACGGTAGGCTTGATGCTATGCAGGCAGCAATATTAAATGTAAAATTATCACATTTTAAAGAAGAAATAGCAAAACGTATTGAAATAGGTAATAAATATACTACTAAAATAAAAGAAGCATATAAAGGTGATATAGCAGATATTATTACTCCATATATTCCAGAGGGTAAAACATCAGTTTATGCACAATATTCTGTTCGTGTAAAAAATAGAGAAGAAATAGCAAAAAAACTAAATGAACAAGGTATCCCTACTGCTATCCATTACCCTATTCCATTACATATGCAAGAATGCTATGCAAACTGTGGCTTTAAAGAAGGTGATTTACCTGTTAGTGAAAAAGTATCAAAAGAAATAATGAGCCTTCCTATGAGTGCGTTTTTAAAAGATGATGACCAAGATTTTATTGTTGAAACTCTTTGTAAAGAAGTATTAAATAATAAATAAAATTTAAAATTAAACTTAAAAAAACAAGGCCCTGTATAAAAACAGGGTCTTGTTATATAATATTATATACCAAACAATTATTCAATAAAATACCATAGCTTATATATTTATGGCTACTTTTAAGATAATTAATTAAAGTAATTTTAATTAATTATCCTTTGTAATATTATCTTCATTAGAATTATTACTTATGTTATCAGTGCTTATATTATCTACACTTATGTTATCTAAAGTTTTATTTTTACTTTCAATATTATTGCTTTTATTATCTGAAATAACAATATTATTAGTATTGTTATCACTTTTATTATCCATAACTACTTTTTCACTAATATTATCATTATTACTATCATTATCTGAAAGCAATGAAGTTACTCTTTCATTAATAGAACTATCCATTTTATTTATTAAACCAAAACCATTAAATTTTTCAAACAAAAAAGCCCCTAATACTATTACAATAAAAATAACACCAAAAACAATTAATGTAGACATAATATTTTTCATTTTACAACCCTCGTTGATTTTTATTTATTTTTTTCAAATAATAATGTTTTTTCATATGCTTTATAAAGTGCTGAAATAAAAGCACCACGAACACCGTGATTTTCTAATTCAGCTAACCCCTCAATAGTAGAACCAGCAGGAGAAGTTACTTTATCTTTTAAAATAGCAGGATGGTTTTTTGTAATATTCACCATACCACCAGAACCCATTACTGCCATAGAAGAAAGCTCCAATGAAAGCTCTCTTGTAAGCCCCATTTTAACACCTGCATCACTCATAGCCTCTATAATTTGGTAAATATACGCAGGAGAACAACCCATTAATACAGAAACAGCATCCATTTTACTTTCATCTACTTCTATAAACAGCCCAATAGATGAAAAAAGTTTACTTATATTTATTTTATCTTCTTCTAAAATATGTTGCCCTGTGCTATATGCTAACACACCTTGACAAATTTTAACAGGCGTATTTACCATAGCCCTAACTATTTTTAATGATGAATCTACTTTTTCCATACTACTTAAAGAAATACCTGCTGCTAATGATATTATAAGTTTTCCTTTAAGTTGGTTTTTATATAAATTAATTACATCTAATATACCATAAGGTTTTACAGATAATATAATGATATCACTTCTTTTTATAACATTTTCATTACTATCACTTTGAACACCGTAATCTAACACTAGTTTTTCTGATTTTTGCTTATTATAGTTAGATACAACTATATTATCACTTGTTATAGACTGTGATTTTATAAGCCCTGCTATTAAGGAATCAGCAATATTTCCTGCCCCAATAATTCCTAAAACCATATTACCCTAATTTCTCCTTTATCCATAAAGAAATATCTTTAATTATTTTTTCTGATTTTTCTTCTGTTAGTATATGTTTAACATCATATTCTTTATTATCATATATATATATAGTTTTATCATGTGATTTCATATTGTCAACAGTTTCTTTTGCAACTTTTGGAGATACAAGAATATCTTTAGGAGAAATAGCTAATAAAACAGGTACATCAATATCTGAAGCAAATTGTTGCACTTCTTTTTGTAAAAGCATCATTTCATAAAGTGGTTTTGTTGGGAACACTTTATAGTTATATTTTATATCTTTAATTTTTCGTGGAACACTTTTAATTATATTTTTTATATAAGGTATTAAATGAAAACCAAATACTTTTACTTTATATGCAGGAGCAAGTAAAACTAAACAATCCACTTTATTATATTTTGCCACTGTTGTTGCTAAAAGACCACCGTTTGATTGCCCTACTACACATATTTTTTCACAAAATGAAGCAAGTGTATTATACCCTAACTCAATACTTTTATACCAATCATTATATGTAGTTGATATAAAGTTTTCCACATTAGAACCATGCCCTGCCACTCTTACAATATATACACTATAATCTAGCTGTTCTAATGCTTTAGCAAGTGGAAATAACTCCATAGGAGATGCAGCAAAACCATGCACTAATAAAACGCCCTTATTGGAATATTTTTGAAAATACGGCACACAGCCTTCTATTTCCACATTTAATTTTTTAGCAGCTGCTAAATCTTCATTATAAAGACTGTTACAATCTTTATTTATTTTAGTAAATGATGTTAGCATACTTCACCTTACTATTTCATTTTTTATAATATTTGATTTATTAATATCTTTATAAAGCTCATTAAAAAATATATCTTTCATTCTATCATATTTTGGTGCAAAATGTCCAAAGGAAACGTATTTGGATTTTGATTCATTATATATTAATTTTGATACACCTATGGATAAATGTTTTTTTTCAATGGAATGACTTATATCATTATTCATAAATACTGCTTCTATTAGTAATAAATAACTATTATATGATAGTTTTACTGCCTTTTTATAATTATCATAACTTGGGGCTATATCTGTAATATATGTAATATCTTGTGGTTCTGGGTATTCTGCAATAAGTGAAGCCATTTCTTTTACATAAAAACTTTTTACTCCGTCTTTTGTAGCAACATCAATTTTTTCATTATTGCTGTTATTATTAAGCAGATAATCTTTTAATACCTTTAACCACGAACCACTTTGAAATCCATATTCTTCCATTTTTTCTTTATTTATAGATATTCTTAATGGCTCTTTTAACCTATACCCCAATGATGTTATTCCATGGTCAAAAAATTCATATTCTAAAGAAAAACCATCTTCTAGTTCAATATTATTAGCAATGGTAATTTCTTCTTTTTTAAACCCGTTTTGTGCTGCAAATAAAGCACCAAAGTTACCTTTTTTAGTTAGTTCCACTACTTTAAAGACAATATTATAATCTTTAATTAAATTCCATGTATAACTTGCAAGCCTGCCTTCCACATTTCTAATAAACCCACTAGGCCCATAAAATGTAAAGGTATTGCCTGAAAGTAGTGATGTTCTTAAAAATCTATCAAATCCATTAAAATGGTCAATATGGGTATGGGTTACAAATATATGGGCTATATCATTAAGTTCTGAATTATCAACATTACTAAGCCTACCACAGTCAAATAATACAGCCTTTTTCATATATATGTTTCTACTCCACTATCATCAAAAGGCGAATTAACCCTTCTTAATATATAATTTGATTTCATTTTATTAAAAACTTATATATTTTTTCAATATTATCTTCTACTTTACCAGTAGTAATAATTTTTAAATCACATGCAGGCATTTTTGCAGTTTCTCGTTGTTTACCTGCAATTTCCATACGACCATCTGTAATAGTTTCACTATTTTCTCGTTTTTGTAATCTTCTAGTGATTTCTTCCTGTGGTGCATCAAATTCTATAAACACTATATTACAAGTATTATGTTTTTTATATTCAGTAATATATTCTTCTTTTGTAAAAGAAGCATCCACTAATGACACTCTGCCGATTTTATATTTTTCTGCAACCATTTCACCTAATTTATTATATAAGTTTAATGAATTTTCATGGGAATAAATACCTGTATCCCAATTAATATACTGTCTATTAGTAGCACTTATACCTGCTAACTCTTTTCTTATGGTATCAGAAGAAAAAAGAGTAATAGGAAAACGTTTTGAAAAATTATAAGCATTTTTTGATTTACCAGTTCCCATTAAACCATAAAAAACAAGGTTTATATTTGTTAAAGATGCAGCATACATACATGACATATCTATAAGTTTATTAATCTCATTTTGTTTGTCATTATATAATTCCCATGATTTATCTTTTGAAGCAACTAAAAAACAAGTTACTTTAGCACGAACATATGATAAATAACATCTATAATAATTAATTAATTTACGGCTTTCTTCATCATTAAATACAGATAAAAATCCTGTTAAAAAACCGTCAGATAAATCTATCCTACCCATGCCGTCTAGTTCCATAGATAAAAATGACGCTTCTGAGATAACATCATTAAAACGAAAACGCTTATTAAATTCTATACAGTCTATTAAACCTACTGTTTTATTACTATTAAAATAAATATGCTCAAGCCTTAAATCACCATGACCGTTTTTTACATAACTATTCATAGCACGGTTATTAAATAAATCTTTATTTTCATTTAAAAATAATAAAGTTTGGTTTTTTATGTATTCAAAACTATCTTTATCTATTAATGAACCAACATATGATTGAGTTTGGCTAAAATTTTCTTCTGCATTAAATTTTACTACATCAAAATGTGTATCAAATTCTTCATCTTTTGGTGCTTTTTCTAAATTTTTTAAAAGTAAAGCAACTTCTTTACCAATACGTTCCATATCACAAACAGTAATTAAGCCTTTTTCTATACGATTTTGCAGAAAATCTTCATCAGGAATACGTTTCATTTTTAAAACATATTCTATTGCTGTAAGAGAATTATCAAGGGAAACAAGTGCAAATTCTGTGGCATTTTGTCTTACTAATTTTAAAGCCTCTATATAAATACCATCTGAAAACCTGTCATTTAAGTCTTTTTCTAATACAGTATACAGTTTCCTACTTTTTGCAAGTTTATAGTCTAAAAACCCTAAATCAACAGGTTTTTTTATTTTATAAACATATTCATCGCCTAAAATTGCGTATGATATATGTGTTTCTTTTATTTCTTTTGCCTTTGTAATATTTTTTACAATAATAACTGATGATGGGTAGTCTGTATTACTCATATTTATTCCTTTATTTTACACATAACCTTATGTAGTATATACTCTTTTTTTCATCATAAAAACTATCCTTTTCTTCTGCATCTTTTACTAATACATTAGAATTTTGGCTTGATGAAAAGTTTTTTTCAGATTTACCACTTGATTGTTGTGTTATTTCTATTTTATTTGCAATATCTACTTCAATTATTCTTGATATTTCAGAAAGTGCATTTATTTTAGCAAGTTTTTTCTGCATTGATTGACTACTGGTTTTATCAGCAGAACCAACACCACAATATCTATAACCTTCTAAATCAGGCTTTAAAACCCACTCTGGCATATCAGAACAAAAAGATAATATTGGCATACATAAGAATATAATATTTATGAAAAAAAATAAATATATATTTTTCATTTTATACCCCATTTTTTAAATTTATTCTGCTATCATATAAACATACATTACTTTTGTAGTAGGATGAACCCATATTTCTTTAATATATGCTTTCACTTGGTTTTTTGAATGAAAACTAGATATAGTATTTGACTTTGTATCTGGTAGCTTTGTGTGATTAGATGCTTTAGAAGATATAACCATAACAGAATCAACATAAACACCTTTTTGGCGTGCTATTTCTTCTATGGCTCTTTTAGTAGCAAGTTCTCGCTGGCCTGTAATACCGTTTACATGGGCAGCACAGTAACCAACACCACCTACAACACCATTTTTTGATGGATTATATACCCATTCAGGTATTTTATCACTATTATAATTACTATTGTTACTTGTATTAAAATAGCAACCCTGTAATAACACTAAAAATAAAATTAATAATAAATAATGGGAGAAAGTTTTAGTCTTCCCCCCATTTATCTTTATTTTAATAACCATCTAATTGATTATTAGGTGTTTTCATCACTTTATCTATTTCTTTATCCATTTCTTTTAAAGCATTTTGAGCTTGGATTTGTTGCCATAACGCTTGTTCGTTACGGTAGCTTGAAGTGATTTGTGATTTTATTTCTTCTTCTAAACTAGGAGCATCTGCCACAACTAAAACAAAGATTTCATTACATTCTGGTGAAATCCATGCTTCTTTTGCTCTTGAACCTGTAATAGTTTGGTTAGCAAGTTGACGAGAAACATTAGAAGTAACTTTATCAACTGTTTGACTATCTCCTACTCCTGTTGTTTGAGTGAAGTTTTTTAACATGTTATTTACTTTTAGCTCAAGGATACGAGCGATTTCATCTCTACCATTTGCTAAAGCTTCAGTTCTTGCAAAATTAATACCTGCGTTACCTATTTGTGCACTACCTACTGCAGAAAGACCACCTTCAGCCCCAGCTAATAAAACCCACGCTGGTGCATCTTTTACACATTTGTTCACTTTAGATGCAGTAATAGTCTGCCCCTTACCTGTACAACCTGCAAAAGCAAAAGCTAAAACTACAATAACTAAAGCTAATAAAAAAGTTTTTTTCATAAAATGCCTCCGTTAATTAAATATACTACATTTTTTATTATATGAAATCTTTATTTTTTAAATATTATATACTTATAAATTGTATAATTAAACAATACACCTAATAGTATTATAACCAAATAAAATAATAATACAACTTCTATTTTATAATGTAACCATAATTACAAAATAATTACGCCAAAGGTTGTCTTTTTATAAATTATTTTTATAAAATACTTAAATTCTATACCATATCGGCTAAATTATAAAAATATTTAGATATTTTTTTAAATAATTAACTTTTTACTTCTAAACCTAACTCTTTCATTACAAGTTGTAAATCTTTCCATGCTTCTGCCTTCATTTTAGGGTTACGAAGTAAATATGCAGGGTGAAATGTTGGTAATACTTTATACCCATAAAAATCCTGCCATGTGCCACGAAGTTTAGAAATACCTAATTTCAATTTACCTTCTGGTTGTAATAAAAAATTAAGAGAAATAGAACCTAAACAAACTATATATTCAGGGTTAATTATTTGTATTTGGCTTCTTAAATAGCCAATACATTGTTTTGCCTCATCTGCTAATGGGTCCCTATTAGAAGGTGGCCTACATTTTACAATATTTGCTATATATACTGTTTCTCTAGTTAGCCCCATTGCTTCTATCATTTTTGTAAGTAATTGCCCACTTCTACCAACAAAAGGTAGCCCCTGTTTATCTTCTTCTGCTCCTGGGCCTTCCCCTATAAACATAAGTCTTGCATTAGGGTTGCCATAACCAAAAACAATATTATTTCTTGTTTCAGCAAGGCCACATTTATTACAGTTTGAAAAACTTCTTTTTAGCTCCATTAGTTTATCAGCTTTACTTAAATTGCTACTGATTATTTCTTCATGTTCTACATTTTGTAACTGGTTATCCATTACACATCCATTATTATTTTTATAAATATCATCAATACCAAAAAGAATAGATTTCTGATTTTGAAAAAATACACTCATAATTTACACACCACTTTCACTATATATATACTATTATAAACTATAAAACAACAAAATATTTAGTATATGGTAAAACTTATTACACTTTTAAAAAGCAAATAATATTATACGTATAAATTATACAATCTATCTTGACATTTATAGAAAACAGGATTATATGTAACACATATTCTACACTTTGTGTTACAGGAGAGTATTATGGATAATAACTTATGGGAAAAAGCTGCCTCTTTTCATGGGCATAAATGTTCCGGATTAGCAATAGGTTATAAAGTTGGGTTACTGGCTATAAAAACATTAGATATTAATATGGATATAGAAGATGAAGATATTGTTTGTTTATCAGAAACAGATGCCTGTGGGGTAGATGCTTTGCAGGTAATGTTTAAGGCTACAACAGGCACAGGTTCATTAAGAATTAATTATACAGGAAAACAAGCCTTTAATATATATAATAGAAAAAATGGGAAAAAAGCACGGTTTGTTTTAAAAGAAATACCTGAATTTAACAAAAAAGAAGAACGTATGAATTATATTTTAAATACACAGGAAGAAGAACTTTTTAATATTAAAGAACCTGCTTTTGAATTTCCTGAAAAAGCAAAAATTTATAATTCTTATATATGTAGTAAATGTATGGAAAAAACAGCAGAAAATAAAATAGAATTTATAAATAATAAACCAGTATGTAGCCAGTGTATAAAAGGAGAATAAGTAATGAAAAAAATAATTAATTTAATAGTATTATGTTTAGTATTTTCATTTGTATATGAAAGTAATGCTTACACAGTAATAGATATGCGTGGGAAAAAAATAGAAATTCCTGAAAAATTAGAACGTATTGCAACCATAGATGACGGATTTATTGAGGGTGTTATGACCCACCTTAATGTAATAAATAAAGTTAGTGCTATTTCTTCATGGAGTATGAAAAGAGATTATTCTTATTCCTATGAAAACGCTAAAGGAGAAACCGTAACTTATAAAGGGTTAAATACTATGAAATATTTACACCCATGGCTTAATGACTTACCATGCTTTAATTCCCCACAGGGAGATATATTAAACTATGAAACCCTTGCAAAATCAAACCCACAACTAATTATTTTACGAGTTGGGGACTGCACTGTTTCAGGTGGTTCTTTTTTTAGAGGTGGTGACCCTGCTCAACTTAATAAAACAATTAACATGATAGAATCTCTTGATATACCACTTATAGTGTTATATTCCCCTACTTATTACGGTAAAGCAGAACTTTCTACCATGAAAGAAGAAATGCGTGTTATAGGTGATATTTTTAAACAACGTGAAAAAGCACTTGCTTTATATGATTACCTTAATAAAACAGAATTAATGGTAAAAGAAAGAACAAAAAATGTAAAAGATAAACCAAAAGTTTTATATTTTGGGCTTAATTCTGCTGCAAGAAAACAAGGTGGTTCTGGTATGGCTGCAGGTATTAACACCCCAGAATCATATATTATAGAAAATATTGTAAATGCAAAAAATGCCTATAATAAACAAGGTAATAATGTAATATTAAGTGGAGAACAAGTTTATGCGTTAGACCCTGATGTTATATTACTACCTACCCAAAACGGCTACCACCCAGCAGATGAGCTTTTATATGCTTCATATTATAAAAATTTAAGCGAACTTAAAGCTGTAAAAAATAAAAAAATATATTCTTTACCGTGGACACCTATGAATTGTTCAAGACGTGTAGAATATCCACTTGATATTTTAATTATTGCAAAAGCTGCATACCCTGAATTATTTAAAGATATTAAAGTGCATCAGTTTGCCATAGATTTTTATAAACATGTTTATAATATTGATGATAAAAAAGCAAAGGAGTTAAGAAGTCAACAATTACTTGACTGGACATATGAAAATGATTTCTAATATATTATACGATAAAAGAAAGGTAGCTATTATAATATTAATTATACTTTTAATATTAGTAATATTATTTGCTATTATTTCTGGAAATTCAGAACTAACACCTGCAACTGTTTTTAATGTAATACTATATAAAATAACAGGCTGGAGTTTTGAAGAAGTTTCAAAAAGTAATATTGCTATTGTATGGAATATGCGTATGCCTAGAGTATTAATGGCTATTTTAACAGGTATTGCTTTATCTACTGCTGGTGCTTTATATCAAGGTTGTTTTCGTAATCCATTAGTGGAACCATTTATTTTAGGTGCATCATCTGGTGCTAGTTTTGGAGCAGCTTTAGCTATTGTATTTCCTTCCCTTTTCCTGCCTATACAAATTTCTGCTTTTATATTTGCTATGGTTGCAGTTATTTCATCATATTTTTTAGCACGATATAAGGGGGAAATAAATACTGTTGGGTTAGTATTATCTGGTGTTATTATAGGTTCACTATTTTCTGCGCTTGTATCTGTAATGAAATATTTATCACTTGATACTCAATTAAGAGAAATAACTTTTTGGATGATGGGTGGCTTATACCATGCAGGTTGGAGCGATATATATATAAATGCTTTTGTAATACTAGTATGTTTTATTATTGTATGGAGCCTATCTTGGAAATTAAATTTATTATCCACAAGTGATGAAGAAGCAAAAAGCCTTGGTATTAACCCTGATAAATATAAAACAATTTTTATTGTAAAAGCAACACTTATGACTTCTGTATGTGTATCAAGTGTAGGAATTATAGCATGGGTTGGACTTATGATGCCACATGCAGCTAGGCTTTTAACAGGCCCTGATAATAGATATGTTATTCCCATATCTAGTTTAGGTGGTGCAATCTATTTATTAATATGTGATACAATCGCAAGAACATTAACTATGGGAGAAATCCCTATTGGTATAATTACTTCCATACTAGGAGCACCATTTTTAATATGGATATTAAGAGCTAAAAGTGGCAGACTTTTTTCATAGGATATTATATGGTAAAAATTGAAAATTTAAACTTTTATTACGGTAACATACAAATATTAAAAAACATGTCTTTTAACATAGAAAAACCGTCCTTATGGGCATTAATGGGGCCAAATGGTGGTGGTAAAACAACATTATTTAAATGTATTATGGGGCTTTTAAAACCAAGTAGTGCAAATATTCATATAAACAATATGGATTATAAAAATATTACTACATCAAAAATGGCAAAATTAATATCATATGTGCCACAGGAACATAAACCGCCCTTTCCTTTTACTGTTAGAGAAATAGTGCTAATGGGTAGAACCCCTTATATGAATAGTTTTTTTGGGCTTAAAAAATCAGATTATGAAACAGTAGAACATGCTATGGAGTTATTAGATATATTAGATATTGCAGACAGGCCTGTTACAGCATTAAGTGGTGGCCAACGTCAGTTAACATTAATCGCCCGTTCCATTGCTCAAGATGCACCAATTATGATTCTTGATGAACCAACAAGCGCTTTAGATTTTAATAACCAAATCCATGTATGGAAAATATTAAAAAAAATATCAGCAGAGGGAAAGTTGGTTATAGCCTGCAGTCATGACCCTAACCATATATTATGGTTTGCAGATAACTGTATTGCCATAAAACATGGGGAAGTAATAACATATGGTAAAATAGATGATATTATAAACAATACTCTTTTAAAAAATATATATGGAATGGATTATGAAATTAAAAAAATTGATAATAAAAGTATAATTTGTCCTATTTTATAAAATTATTATTGACTATTATGTAAAATTATAATTTAATAGCCTACGTCTTTGGAGGTAATATGGATATAAATAGTAAAGGTAGGCTTTATATTGTTTCTGCCCCTAGTGGAGCTGGTAAAACAACACTTTGTTCTATGCTTATAAAAAAGTATCCTGCTGTTCACTATTCCATATCATACACCACTAGAAAACCACATGGGAATTATTATGGAACATCACAAAAACAAATAGAAGATGCTTTAAATAAAGGTACAGACATTATACTTGATATTGACCCACAAGGAGCTATGCAATTAAAAGATAAAACAGGCAATAATGCCACTTATATATTTATTACAGCTCCTAGTTTAGAAGAATTAAAAAACCGTTTAGTGAATAGAGGCACAGATAAAGAAGAACATATTACATTACGGTTAAATAATGCAAAAAAAGAAATGGAATACTTTAAGGATTATGATTATTTAATTATAAACGATGCAACAGATACAGCATTTTTACAATTAGAATCAATTTATCTTGCAGAAAAATTAAGAACAAATCAGTATAAACAAGTTATTGATTTTATGAATATATAACATTATAAAGGAGAACATAATGGCTTTTTTAGACATTGAAAGAGTAATTAACCAAAAAGAAATGGACAGCAGATTTAAACTTGTTCATTTAGCAGCATTACGTGCAAGAGAATTAAACAACCCTAATGAAACCACTGTTTTTTCAGACTTAAAACATGGAGAAAAAGTTACTTCAAAAGCATTAGCAGATATTGTTCGCAATAGAATTAAATTTGTTGAAATAGATGAAACAAGCGAACTAGAAAATAGTGAAGAAGAAAACAACTCTGAAAACTCTAACGAAACAATGTAAGTAATAAATTTGTATAAATTTTATTACTATTTCATAATTATTAAGATATTATAGCTTTATAAATAACATATAATTGCTGTAATATTTTAATAATCTAATATCTTAATGTTCTTTTATATAATAATCTCTTTAATATACTACATACTAATTTATAACAAGAAAAAGTTAATGATTTACTTGTGATTTTCCACCACCAAAGACTAAATAAATTATTATTAACTATTAATATTTTATAATTAACGACTAATGATTGATGACTAATGATTGATGATTGATGATTGATGATTGATGATTTATGATTTATGAATAGAACCATATTTTGTTTTGTATTTGTTATACATCTCTTTATATGGTTCTTTAGTGGTTTCTTGCGTTAGTATATATTTGTTATCATACATAGTATTCCTTATACAGCAATATTAAGCAGTTCACTTGTTATTTCATCTTCATTTTTAACAAACGAACAATCTTTGCTCTCTTGGTTGCTATTATCTAACATTTCTTCTGCATCAATTTCTGCAATTAATTTATCTATATACGAATCTATATTATCAATTGGTGTATAAGTCGTAAAAATTCTTTTATTCGAAACAATATATTTCTTATTTATATCATTATTATCATATAACTCATTATCAATAATATTAAATTCCATAGCATCACCTCACCAAATACTACAATAGCAAATACAATACCAATAATATAGTATTGTAGTTTTGAATTGATTATTTTAACACAACACTATTATAATAATTTAATTTTAAACAACAATAATGTAACTTAATACAACTTTATAATTTAATCAATATTTTTTTTTAAAAAATAAAAAAAATATAATAAATATATACATAATATATACAATTATTAAAAATAAATCAATAAAATATTCCTATATTTAAAATCTTTATATCAATAATTTATAAAGCTATAAATTATTGATATAAAAGAATATTTTGTAATATTTTTATTTTTTTACTTGACTTATTAATTAAACAGTGGTAACAATATCACATTACTCATACGGATATTACCTGCACTCATACTGCCGCTTGACTGTATTAATGTTTGCATTTTTAATACATTTAATATATATTGTATTAAATAAGAGGTGCAATATGGACTATTCAACTATTAGTGTGAGAATTGATAAGAAAAATAAACAGGCATTTGACAAATTCTGTGATGATGTAGGTATGACAACATCAACTGCTATATCAATATTTATCAAAACTGTATTAAGAGAAAATCGTATCCCTTTTGATATATCAAATGACCCTTTTTATTCAAAAAAAAATATAGAACATTTAAAAAGAGGAATATCTGCCATTAATCAAGGACTAGGGCAAGAACACGACTTAATTGATGAGTAACAGAGATAAATATGAAAAAAATATGGTTTGATGAAGCTTGGGAAGATTATCTTTATTGGCAGCAGCAGGATAAAAAAACACTTAAAAGAGTTAATAGTTTAATAAAAGATATTGAAAGAAATTATTATAGTGGTATAGGTAAACCAGAACCTTTAAAAAATGAATTACAAGGGTATTGGAGCCGTCGTATTGATGATATTAACAGAATTGTATATAAAATTGAAAATGTAACTCTATACATTATCTCTTG
>CALADT010000003.1 GCA_937890655.1 uncultured Mucispirillum sp.
GCTGTTGTTATTTCTATTCCATTTGCAGCCTTAGGTGCAGCACTTACAACTTTTTTAAAAGGATATTCTAATGATATATATTTCCAAGTAGCCCTTGTAACCCTTGTGGGTCTTGCTGCTAAAAATGCTATTTTAATAGTAGAATTTGCAGTAGAAAAATATAGGGCAGGTGGTTGCACATTAGAAGAAGCTGCCATAACAGGTGCACAACTTAGGTTTAGGCCAATTATTATGACATCTTTAGCCTTTATTTTCGGAACAATACCACTTGCTATAAGCACAGGAGCAGGTGCAGCAAGCCGTAACGTTTTAGGTTATGCAGTTGTTGGTGGTATGGTCTTTGCGACAGTATTTTTACCATTATTTGTTCCATTTTTCTTTAAATGGATTATGGTAATATCATTAAAATTATTTCCACCAAAAACGGAAGATGAAGAATAGAATAAATACTTAAAAACTGGTAAATATTTATGCGAACCCTATTTATTTTATAAATAAATGGGGTTCGTTTCAGTTTTTCAATACCCATTTCTTTTACAGGAGTTTTCCATAACTACTTCTCATATGGAAATAAAAAAATATTATCTATTTTTTATAACAGCTATTGTTATATTTTATCAAAAAATTTAAAAAATTAAATAAAAAAGATATAAAAAAGCCTACCTAAAAAGGTGAGTTTTAATTTTTTACAATCAAATACTAATCAGAATATGATTTTATTATTCCAAAATTAAAAACGGAATTTATTCTCTATTACTTGAAATATTATATTTTTATTATTATTAAATAATAAAATATTATTAGATAATTTTATTTTTTTGTATCTTATGTAGTATTTTTTCATAAGATTCTTTTTTAACACAAAGTTTGGTTGATTTTTTTGAATTTTTATATTATGATAAAAGTTAAGAGTAGGTGGCAGCCTGCTCAATGTAATAGCTATTTATTTAGAAAACTGATTAAATATTCAGCTAATAAATATGCTAATTTTACAAATCCTGCTTTTTTCATATGCCTGCATTTTAACTTTATCATAATGCACCTCCTATCTTTAATTTTACGACCATAAATAGCCGTAATTAAATATAGTTGGATTTTTTTATTTGTTTATCAGGCTATAAATATAGCCTGATAAGATTGTGAATGAAATCATAAATAAAGGATATCAATATAAATATATTATCAAGTTCTGCTGATAAGCAGGAAATTATTAAACTTTTAAATAATGAATAATTACAAGTTAATATAAATATTATAAAAGTTGAAATACCTAATACTCCAGTTATGTGGGATATGCAGACTCTTATCAAACAGGCAGGGTTTTCTAAATCATATATATTAGAAGATATCAAAAATGGGGTGCTTCAAAGAGATAAACATTATGTCATGA
>CALADT010000004.1 GCA_937890655.1 uncultured Mucispirillum sp.
TTTTTGAAAACTTACACAACTGCTTAATTTGTCGCAATCGTTTTTAGAATTTACCCTCATTATAATACCACTTAAATTTATTTATGCCTATTTAATGCTCCTTCCATTCTTTCCCTAAAATACTCTCTTACTTCTTTGGTTTTTATTTCAAAATATGGTGTATAGGGCATAAGTTCCATAAAAAGTGCCATATTATTATATACTGGAACTTCTATTATAAATGGGGATTCTGATTTTATAACCATATTTTTTAATATAGGACGTTCTATAAAATATTCTTTTATACAATCATCTAGTAATATTTCTACCATTGTTTCTTCTTCTCCAAACCATATGGTTGATGTATTATCCACCATATTTTTAGATTTTTCACTTATTTCTATAATCTTTTCCCCTGTTAATGAAATATCTGATATATAATCTATACGGTAGGTTCTTACTTCTTCATTATCTGTAAACCCTATTAAATACCAAAAACCGTTATAGTATAATATTTTATATGGGTTAGTTATTTTAATCTTTTTATCTTTTGCATAATGAAATTGGATTTTTAATTTAGGATATCTAATATAATGGTCTAACTCCTCCACAATGGATTCTATTTTTGCATAATCTAAAGATGATGATTCCACAACCTGTATAAATGATGACATATTTTTTAACTTGAATATAGAATAAAAATTCTCTATAACATCGTATCTATTTTCTGGAAAAAATGTTTTTGCATACTGTAAAAGTGTTGTAGTCAAAAACGAATTATTACGTTTTACAATAGAGTATGTATTATCTTTATTTAATAACGTATAACTGCCGTCATCATTTTTTTTAATGTCTAAATTTTCCATTGCATCTTTCATATACCGTTGGGCACTGCGTATACTCATACCTGTATATTCTGCAATATCATATGTTGTAACTGATTTTCTACTTAAAAATAAATCAATCACTTTATAAATTTTATCCACTACTCTTTCGCCGTCTTTCACTCTCATATTATGCTCCATATTGTTTATAGTTTAATATATAACAAAAGTAAACGACAAACAATGTCTCATAAAAAACTCTTGCAAAAAAATTTTATTCTTTTATATAGTATATTATGTTAAATATAAAAGATAAACTAAAAAATAATAAATTATTTACATATATAAAAAATATACCAAAGACATATATATTTTTTCTATTATCATGTATATCAGCTTTAATATACCCATATTCTCAAATATTATTTATTATAATTATATCTTTTACTTTATTATACACAATTAAAAGGCCTTATAATTTTATTTTCCTTGTGTGTTTTTATTTAATATCACTTTTTTATAATTCATTTTTTATAGTTACAGATATAAAGTATTACAGTAATATTCAAAGTGTTCAATTTGGTAGTGGAAAAATATATTTAGATAAATCATATAACATAAAACTTGGGGATATATTATACGGCACTTTTGAAATAGATAAAACTAAATCAAAACCATTTTTTAAGCCTGTTTATAAAAATACATCTTCTTTTAAGATTTATCATACTCCTTTTATATCTGATATTTTACAATTTAGGAAAAATATATCTGACTATATATTTTATAATTCTGGTGGAAAGATTACAGTAGCTCAAGCATTAATATTAGGAGATAAAACATATATTAGTGATGATTTAAAAGATGCTTATAACATAAGTGGGCTTTTTCATCTGCTTTCCATGAGTGGTTCTCATGTGGCTGTGGTTACTGCCATATTTATTACATTATTAATATTTTTACCTATTAAAATACGGTTTATTTTTGCCACATTAGGTGTATTATTTCTTATTATTTTAGGTGGGTTTAATGTAACAGTTATAAGGGCTTCTCTTTTTGCAAGT
>CALADT010000005.1 GCA_937890655.1 uncultured Mucispirillum sp.
AATTAAAAGATGTATTTGATAATGGCTTTTTTATTATATTTTGCTTAATTAAAGCATCGTTAATTAGTGAATATATTTTATTTTCAGTAGTTTGAATAATTGCCCATGATTTTCTAATTCTTGCAAAACTTACATAAGCATAATAAATAAAAAATATCAACCCAATAGACAATACTGTAAATATAATAGTAAAATAATAGTGTATCATAAATACATTTTTTATAAAAATTCTTATAGAAAATAAGAATATAAACCCAATAGAAAAAAAACAAGCTGATATAACCAATATGATAGACAAAAATAATAGATATTTTGATATTTTATAATTATATATATTTTTTTGATAAACCATACAGTAATATTTATTAACCAAATTATTATAATTGATTAAAATAGTATTATCTATTTTACATTTCAAACGTTCATATATTACTGTAAAAAAATCACGTAATTTTTTATCACTATTTATACTTTTTACATCTTCATTACTAAAGTTATTAACATATAATTCATTTAAATCATCTGCCATTTGATTATTTATATTATATTTTAAATAATCAGATGTATAAGTAAAAAATTCATGCTGTTTTTTACTATATGCTATTACTTGCTTATATTTTTTAAATAAAATATAAATACCATATACACCTAATGTTATAACAGATAAAAATATCAAAACATTCCAATTTGTTTTAGTATATTGTTCTCTTTCTTTTATGTTTTCTTCTAGTTTAAGCAAAAATTCATCTGTCATATTAATTATACTCCATAATCATATAATTATTAATGTTCGTTACAATAAATTCGTTATACAGAATATACTTTATCTTATGCTGCATGTAAATTTTGAAAAACTTTAGGTGGTAAATTGTGTATAAAATAATCCCACAATATCATAAAAATTCCCAAAGTCAATATAACAATAACCATTGTTAATGGGACATTTTGAAATATTTTTTTCTCCATTACTTTTAATTCTACCGGTTTTTCAAATGGTTTAATTGGTTGACATTTAGTTTTATACTGCATTATTAAACTGTTAAGCCTTTCACGGTTAGTATTTTCACTGCCTTTTTCTCTAGATAATTCAGTTATAAACTCACCTACATTTTGAAAATATAATATTTTTCTTGCAAAATAATTATCAGCCTGAGTATAACGTTTAAACATCATTACGAAACCATATATACCCATTGTAACAGAATTTAAAAGTATAAAAATATACCAATCTATAAGTGGTGCATCTTGTTCTCTGCGTAATAATATACTTTCTTTTAACCTATCATATATTTCTTTAAGCATTTTTTTTCCCTTGTTTATTTAAAAAGTTTATTATAGTTATCAGTGCTTTATTAGCACTTTTTTGCCTTATTTGCTCCCTATTACCTGTAAAATTATTTTTAATTACTTCTATACGTTCTCCGTCTGTAATAGCAATATAAACAAGCCCTACTTCTTTCGTTTTAGTATCTCCATTAGGGCCTGCAATCCCTGTAATAGATACACCATAATCTGTTTTCATTAAATTTTTCACACCAAAAGCCATTTCTAATGCACATTCGTGGCTTACTGCTCCAAACACATTTAATGTATTTACACCAACTTTTAAAAGGTTTTCCTTAATAGAGTTATCATAGCTTACTATTCCACCATAAAATACAGCAGAAGCACCTCTTGTATCTGTTACCATTTTGGAAACTAAACCACCTGTACAGCTTTCTGCAAAACTAATGGTTTTACCTTGCTCTTTTAATAACGAAATAACTATTTCACTTAAATTAATAATATTCCTGCCGGCAAAATTATTTGGGAATGATGATTCTATTTGTGAAGCTATATTTTCCACAGCTAAGGCATCATTTCCCCTTAATTTTACTACCACTTTACCAGCTGAAGCGTTAATAATACATTCTATATTTTCTATGTTTAACTTTCTAATCACTGCATCTATTTCTGATTCTGCTATGGATATAAAGTGCAGGTCAACCATACATATTTCAGTGAGATTAAAATCTTTAACTAATTTTGGCATAATCTCACTTACAAACATATCTTTCATTTCTATAGGAACTCCAGGCATACATATAATTTCTGCCCTGTTTAATACTATGGAAAACCCTAATGCTGTGCCGTGATTGTTATTATAAAGGTTACAGCCTTTTGGTAACATACATTGGTTTTTATGTTCTTTTCTTATAAGAACTTTGCTTTTATTTAGTTTTTCAGTTAAATGTAGGTATGCTTTTTCATTAAATTTCTGTGGAAGATTGGCACTAGCTGACAAACATTCTGCTGTAATATCATCAAAAGTAGGCCCTAAACCACCGGTTGTTAATATAACATCATATTCATTTGAAAGCTGAAGAAAAAGAGATATAAGCTCCTGCCTGTTATCATGCACCATACGTATCATTTTAGGTGTTGCACCATAACGGGCAAGTTGGCTGCTAATAAAAGCAGAATTAGTATCAACCACACTACCTTCTAATAATTCAGAACCTATACTTAAAATACATACATGCATAACTAACCTATTGCTATATTAAAATATTTTAAAATTTTTAAAACAATAAACCATACTAAAACAGCATATAAACCTGCCACAATATCATCAAGCATAATTCCCCATCCGTTTTTCATTTTATCAAAAAAACTAACAGGGAACGGTTTTATTATATCAAAAAAACGAAATAAAATAAACCCTGCTATTATATATATAGGTTTAAATGGGAATATTAAGTAAAAAATCATAAGCCCTGCTATTTCATCTATAACAATAGAACCAGGGTCTTCTAAGCCTGTAATAGCTGTAAAACGGGTAGAAACATACACCCCTATAAAAAATATAAATGCAAATAAAGCCCATGACCCATAAACAGGCATAAACCCTAATGAACACAAATAACCTAAATCTAAACCTCATTATTATAGAAAACATAAATGCAAATACTGAAGTTACAATAGCAAAAACAAAATATCTAATTGTTCTAGCAAATGGAACTAAAATAAATGACATTTTAGCTGCTTG
>CALADT010000006.1 GCA_937890655.1 uncultured Mucispirillum sp.
GCAATAATATTTTCTATATTATTATTTATTGCAGTATTTTATACTACAACAATATTTTTTATTTTAACAGTAATATATGCTATAATATCTTTTATATCTGAAAGTAATATATGATGACGTTCTGTTATGGCAGAAGCAGTGCTATTTAATTCGCTATCATGTAAACATGTTTTCTTTCTTAAAAGCTCCACAAGTTGTTCCATATTAATACCAGATTTTGCTGATATATAAATATCTGCATCTTTATAATTATTAATATTTCCTATATCTAATTTATTACCTATAATTATTCTATTTTGGTTAGAAGTAATATCTAACATATAATAGTCTTCTTCTGTTAATTTTTTTGAAATATCAAGTAAAAGAAGAATAATATCTGCACTATTAATTTTTTCTTTACTTCTATCTACACCAATTTGTTCTATTTTTTCATTGGAATAGTGGATACCTGCTGTATCTGTTATATGAACTGGAATGCCACCAATATAAAGGCTTTCTTTAATAAAATCCCTTGTTGTGCCTGCAATATTAGATACTATTGCCCTTTCTTCCCTTAAAAAAGCGTTTAAAAGTGATGATTTACCCACATTAGGTTTACCGGCAATAACAATATCAAGCCCTTTATTTGCAAGCCTGTAACTTTTATATGATAATATTAAATTATCAAGTTTAGTAATAATATTATTACAATTTACTTGTAAAATAGGAAGTTCTTCATCTACTGTATCTTCATCTGGAAAATCAATCTTAGCTTCCATAATAGCTTTCATTTTAAGTAAAATATCTTTTATACTATCAAGCTCATAACGAAGTGAACCTTGAAGCTGGTTATAAGCAGAATTAACACCGTCAATAGATTTTGCAGAAATAAGTTCCTGAATAGATTCTGCCTGAGTTAAGTCTATTTTATTATTTAAAAAAGCACGTTTAGAAAATTCTCCACCTTCTGCAGCTCTTATTCCTAGTTTATAAATTGAAGATAAAGCAGCATTAACTAAAACAGGGTTACCATGAAAGGAAATTTCTACAACATCTTCCCCTGTAAAAGAATATGGTGCTTTAAAATATACTGCAAGAACATCATCAAAAAGGTTTTCTTCTTTTATATGGAATTTATATAAAGATACATAATTTGGTTTAATAGATAATATATCTACACTTTTGCCACCCCTAGTCATTAAAGAAAATACTGAAAGTGCATTACTGCCAGATATTCTAACAGTTATAACAGCACTTACAGCTAATGGAGTAATAGGGGCAGCAATAGTGTTATTATTCATTTAGATTTTCTCAATAAATTTAAATGCTTTTAAAGTGTTTTCCATTAATGTAGTAATAGTCATAGGGCCAACACCACCAGGAACAGGAGTAATGTAAGAACATTTATCTTTTACATCTTCAAAATCCACATCTCCACAAAGTTTTCCGTCTACTCTATTAATACCTACATCAATAACAACAGCACCATCTTTTACAAATTCTTTTGTAACAAATTTCGGTTTACCAATAGCTGCCACTAATATATCAGCATTAGCAGATACATTAGGTAAATCTCTAGTTTTAGAATGGCATACTGTAACAGTTGCATTAGCTTTTAAAAGCATAGCAGCAATAGGTTTACCTACAATATTACTTCTACCTATAATAACTGCATTTTTTTCACTTATTTCAATATCATAATCTGCAAGCATATTCATTACACCAAAAGGAGTGCAAGGCATAAGACAATCTTCGCCAATATTTAATAAGCCTACATTATATGGATGAAAACCGTCCACATCTTTTTCTGGTTTAATAGCTCTTAAAATAGTCTTTTCATCACATTTTTCAGGTAACGGAAGTTGGACTAATATACCATGAATTTTATCATCATTATTATATTCTTCTACAAGTTTTAATATATCTTCAGTTGTAACACTGCTACTAACTCTATTAACAATAGAATAAAAACCACACTCTATTGCTGCTTTTTCTTTAGAATTAACATATACACTGCTTGCAGCATCATCACCTGCTAAAATAACAGCAATTCCAGGAATTTTGCCTGTTTTTTCTTTTAAAGCAGATGTTTCTGTTTTAATTTTCTCTCTAAATTTACTAGAGAGCATTTTACCATCAAGAATTATTGCCATTATTTTCTCCTACGTTTTCTTCTTCGTTTTCACTATCATCTTTAGGAACAACAGTAAATGATATAATTTCATCACCTGAAGTATTCATAAGCCTTGTTCCTTGAGTATTTCTACCAATAACAGAAACTTCAGAAGCAGAAATCCTTATTGTTTTACCGTTTTTAGTAATAAGCATAATATCATCTTTTTCTGTATGTATTTGCCTTACACCAACTACAAGCCCAGTTTTAGAAGTGAGTTTCATAAGTTTTAAACCTTTACCACCACGAGATTGTAACCTATATTCATCTTTATCAGTTCCTTTTCCATAACCTAAAGAAGTAACTGCAAGTAATGGATTTTCTTCTTCTACTACTTCAGCGGATACAACTACATCATCTTTCTCAAGTAAAATACCTCTTACCCCTGTGGCTGTTCTTCCCATTGGTCTAACATCTTCCACACTAAACTGTATAGTTTTACCATCTCTTGTAGCAAGGAACACTTTATCTTCATCCCCTGTTAATAATGTAGTAACAATTTCATCATTATCTCTTAAATTTAAAGCTATTATACCACTTCTTCCACTTTTAAATTCAACAGTTCTAACACGTTTGACAACACCAAATTTAGTAGCAAAGAAAATAGATTTTGTTTCATCTTTTTCAGGTAAAGTTAAGAATGAAGCAATTTTTTCATTTTCATCAAGTGATAAAAGGTTGGAAATATGTCTTCCTTTAGAATCTCTTGACTGTTCTGGTATTTGGTAAACTTTAAGAAAATGCACTTTACCTTTTGTAGTAAAAATAAATAAGTGGCTTTTATTTGTAGTGTATATAATTTCTTCTACAAAATCTTCATTTTTATTTGCAGCACCTATTTTACCTTTACCACCTCTTTTTTGAGCAGTAAAGTTAGAAAGAAGAGTTCTTTTAATATAGCCATTATGAGTGATTGTAACAACCATTTCATCATTTGGTATTAAATCTTCATAATCTATATCATCAACAGAATCAGCAATTTCTGTTTTTCTTTCATCTCCATATCTGTTTTTAATATCAACAAATTCTTCTCTTATAACACTCATAAGTTTTGATTTTGAGTTAAGAATAGAGTTATAATATTCTATATCTTTTTTAAGCTGTTCGTATTCATCATTTAATTTATCAATCTCTAAGCCTGTGATTTTAGCAAGACGCATATCTAAAATAGCTTGTGATTGAATATCTGATAAATCAAACCTATCCATTAATGATTTTTTAGCAGTAGGAGTATCTTTTGATTCTTTAATAATTTTAACAACTTCATCAATATTAGATACAGCAATACGCAGACCTTCTACAATGTGCATTCTTTCTTCTGCTTTCATTAATTTATAACGAGTTCTACGAGTAACAACATCTATTCTATGGTTAATAAATTCTGTTAAAATATTTTCAAGTGATAATACTTGTGGTCTGCCACCAACAAGAGCAACCATATTAAATCCAAAAGAAGATTCTAAAGCAGTAAATTTATATAATCTATTTAATATAACTTCTGCAGATTCGCCTTTTTTAATATCTATTAATATTTTAATACCTTTCATACTAGATACATCACGAATATCAGTAATACCAGGAATCTTTTTCTCATTAACAAGTTCAGCTATTTTTTCCACAAGCACTGATTTATTTACTTGATAAGGTATTTCTGTAATAACAATTTGTTCTTTACCACCTTTAACTTCAATAATTTCAGCTCTTGCACGTATTTTTATACTTGCTCTACCTGTTTTATAAGCGTTTATAATATCCCCTTTTCCCATAATAATGCCACTTGTAGGAAAATCAGGCCCTTTTATAATTTGAAATAAACCTTCTTCTGTGTAATTTTCTTCATCAATCATATATAAAAGACCGTCCATAACTTCAGTTAAGTTATGTGGTGGAATATTTGTAGCCATACCAACAGCAATACCAGAAATACCATTTATTAAAAGGTTAGGTATTTTTGTAGGGAAAACAGTAGGTTCAGTCATAGAGCCGTCATAGTTAGGCATAAAATCAACTGTGTTACAGTCAATATCTGCCATAAGTTCATCACTTATTCTAGCCATTCTAGCTTCTGTATATCTTGAAGCGGCAGCACTATCACCATCAATAGAACCAAAGTTACCCTGCCCGATAACAAGTGGATATCTCATAGAGAAATCTTGAGCAAGCCTAACAAGAGCATCATAAATAGCACTATCACCATGTGGGTGAAGTTTACCCATAGTATCCCCTACTATACGGGCAGATTTTTTGTTTGGTTTATTATACTGAACACCCATTTCATTCATAGTAAATAAAACACGTCTATGAACAGGTTTTAAACCATCTCTAACATCAGGTAACGCCCTACCTGCGATTACACTCATGGCATAATCAAGATAACTATTTTTTAATGTATCTTCAATACTAACATCTTGAATATTTTTATTAATAATATCACTCATTTATTTCACCATTATATATCTAAATTACGCACATTTAATGCATTCATTTCAATAAATTCACGTCTTGGTCCAACAGTATCACCCATTAAAAGTGAAAAAAGTTCATCAGCTGCTTCTGCATCTTCAATATTGATTTTGTAAAGACTTCTTTTTTCAGGGTCCATAGTTGTTTCCCATAACTGTTCAGGGTTCATTTCACCAAGACCTTTAAAACGAGAAATATCAAGCCCTTTTCTGCCCCTATTATCTACAAAATGGATAAGTTCTGAAAGTTTAGCAAATTCAATAATAGAATCATCTTTAAGTTTGATTTTATATGGAGCCGTACCAATTTCTGAAATATAAGAACCAATACGACGAAGTTCTTTAAATTCAGGACTTAAAGCAAGATGAGAATCAATTAAGATTTTCCTATGTTTTAATTCAAAAGATAAAGCATATTTTGAAAATTCTTCGTTAAAAGTAATATCTATATTTTTATAACTTTCAAAAGCGTTTATTTTATCTAAATGGTTTTTTAAATTTTCTATACCTTCTTTTGTTTCAAAAGTTTTAGAATCTAATTCTTTTAAAGTGGCAAAAGTTTCAACCATTTCTTCATTATAGCCTTTTTTAATAAATTTTTCTAATAATTTATTATATTTTAAAAGCTGTATAAATAATGGTTTAAAACGTTCCTGTTTAATATTATCCATAGTAAAATCAGATAAAGCAGAATCTAGTAAAAAGTTTTCAAGTTCATCATCATTTTTTACAAATCTGCTGGATTTACCCCTTGTAACTTTATATAAAGGTGGGTTTGCAAGGTAAACATACCCTCTTTCAATTAACTCTTTCATATGACGAAAAAAGAAAGTTAAAAGTAATGTAGCAATGTGAGCACCATCCACATCAGCATCTGTCATAATAATGATTTTATGATATCTTAATTTTTCAGGGTTAAAAGCATCTTTACCAATACCTGCACCGAAAGCAGTTATCATATTTCTAATTTCTTGAGAAGATAACATTTTATCAAGACGAGCTTTTTCTACGTTTAATATTTTACCTCTTAAAGGTAATATGGCTTGGAAATCAGAATTTCTACCTTGTTTAGCAGAACCACCGGCAGAATCCCCTTCTACTATAAATACTTCTGCTTTAGCAGGGTCTTTTTCATGGCAGTCTGCAAGTTTTCCAGGAAGAGAATCTCTTTCAAGGGCAGATTTTCTTCTTGTAAGTTCTTTAGCTTTTCTAGCTGCTTCCCTTGCCATATATGCTTGAAGTGCTTTTTCTAATATTTTCTTAACAATAACACCGTTTTCTTCCATATAATCTTGTAAAGCAGGCCCAACAATAGATTCAACAGCAGTTTTTGCATTATTTGAACCAAGTTTTGTTTTTGTCTGCCCTTCAAAAACAGGGTCAGTCATTTTAATAGAAAGCACACAAGACATACCTTCCCTAATATCTTCCCCTGAAAGATTATTTTCTTTAACCATATTATTTTTAGAAACATATGAATTAAATGCTTTTGTTAATGCTGCCTTAAAACCAGCTTCATGAGTTCCACCTTCTTCTGTGTGGATGTTATTAACATAAGAGTATATACTTTCATTATAAGAATCGTTATAAACAATAGCAACTTCAACCATAATATTATTAAGTTCCCCTTGAATATAAATAGGGTCTTCAAATATTAAGTTTTTAGTTTTATTTAAATATTTAACGTAATTAGGAACGCCACCTTCTGCAAAAAATTCTTCACTTTGGTCAAACCTTTCATCAACTATTTTAATTTTTATACCACTATTTAAGTAAGCTAACTCTCTAAAACGTTTTGCAAGTGTATCATAATTTAATTCTAAAGTTTCAAATATTTGACCGTCTGGTTTAAAAGTTATTTTTGTTCCTGTTTTTTTAGAATCGCCAATTCTTTCCACATCTTTTACAGGTTTACCACGTTCGAAACTTTGAGTAAATATTCCACCATCTCTATTAACCACAGCAGTTAAGTTTTCAGATAATGCGTTTACAACTGATACACCCACACCATGAAGGCCACCAGAAGTTTTATAGGAATTAGTATCAAATTTACCACCAGCATGTAAAACAGTTAAAACAACTTGAAGTGTTGAAACTTTAGCTGTTGGGTGAATACCAACAGGGATACCACGACCATCGTCTTCCACAGTAACACTACCGTCTATATGAAGTGTAACTGTAATATTTTTACAAAAGCCTGCCATAGCTTCATCAATAGAGTTATCTATAACTTCATATACTAAATGATGAAGCCCTCTAACTCCAGTAGAGCCAATATACATACCAGGACGCTGCCTAACTGCCTGTAAGCCCTCTAATACCTTAATACTACTTTCACTGTAATTTTCTGACATAACCTTCCCTTATTCTTTTATTTTAGTTCTATTACGTTTTTAAAACCAAGTCTTGAATTATCAACCCCAGTATATAAAACCTGCCTGTTATTAGAAAATAAATTTTTTATAAATAAAGCGCGTTTAATATCAAGAGCTGCTTCAAAATCATCTAAAAGAGTTATTATATTCATATTTCTTTTTTCTTCAATAATTTTTATAAAACTATATAAAGAAAGTAATGAAAATGTTTTCTTTTGACCGGTTGATGAAAATTTTTCAATAATTAAATCATTAAGAACCATCTCTATTTTATCACGATGTACGCCAAAGAGTGTTTTTTTTACAAACTTTTCTTTATTAAGTAATGATTCATCTGTTATATTAGTAGAATATTTTATAAAAACATTTTCCATATTAAAATTTAAAGTGTTATATATATTAATTAGCCAGTTATTAACTTCATTTATTATTTTTAACCTTTTATTATATATTTTATTTGAAAGTATAATAATTTTTTCATTAAGCAGGTCTATATATGTTAAATCGCTATTTTCTTTTTCGTATTCTGCAGATTTTTGTGCAATAAACCTGTTATACATCTTTATATCATAAATATGCTCTTTATCATAGTAAAAAATAAACCTGTCTACAAAATTTCTTCTATCTAATTGTTCTTTTGATAATATGCCTAAATTTTCAGGAGTATAGAAAGCAACAGGGTAATTATATATAAAATCAGCAATATTATCTATTTCTTCCCCATTAAACAAAGTAGAACGTTTGTTTTTATATAAACATATTACATTAGATTTATATTTTTCATCACTTATATTACATTCTATACGAAAAAAATCGCTATCAAAATTAATAATTGATGAAAATGGCTGTTTTCTGAAACTTTTTAGACCAAATAATATAAATATTGATTCTAATATGGAAGTTTTACCAGAGCCGTTATTTCCAATAAACATTGTTTCATCACTTAATTCAAAATATGAATCAATATGATTTCTTAAAAAACTAATTTTTAAACTATTTACATACATTTAATATTTTATAACTTATCAATAGATATAGGCACAACTAAATACCTGTAACTATTATCACTTGGTGTTATTAAAACAGGAGAACGCCTATCTTTCAT
>CALADT010000007.1 GCA_937890655.1 uncultured Mucispirillum sp.
CTGCGTTGTTTTAAGTGTGTGGCTTAGTCATTTACTTGTTATGTAAACTCCTGTCGCCACAACTTAAAGCCGCCTTGTATTAAGCTAAAATCTTATAACCTTACTGTCTACTCTGAACGGATGTGAAGAATCTAAAAGAAATTTATTATACTTATTTTTAAGAGAATTTTCGTTCAAGGCATAGAACGACCTTGTTGTATCATTGTTATATGCTTTAATCATTAATAATATTTTAGTAATTAATATAACTTTTTATATTTTAATCTATTGTATCTTTTTATATACATAATTTAACCACTATAACCAAAATAAGTATTTGCAATTATTAAAACATAAGTTTATAATGCGTAGTTTATACGTGAGGGGTTATGTTTCCATTTAAAACAAATATTGCAATAAATAGAACTACATATGCTGTATGGTTGCTAATAATTGCAAATATTGTAATATTTTTTTATTTTAGATTTCATTTTCATGCACTTTTGTTTGCAGACCATGGATTTATGCCTTTAAAGCTATCTATGCCTAATGATATTGTAAATACTAATGAAAAAATAGCTTCATTTTTTACATATATGTTTTTACATAGTAGCTTTTTACATGTTTTTATAAATATGTATTTTTTATATATTTTTGGAAGAAATATAGAAGATAAACTTGGAAGTATTAAGTTTTTATGTTTATATATTTTATTAGGAGTTATAGCTGTTATTATAGAAGCATTTTTAAACCCTAAACTAGAATATCCTATTGTTGGTGCAAGTGGTGCAGTTACTGGTATAATGGGTGTTTTTCTTGTATTTTTCCCATATGCTAAAATAAAAACATTTATATTTTTATTAATTTATGGCATAGTAAGAAATATACATGTTATTGTAATTATAATATTATTTTTTGCATCTCAGCTAATTATGTGGTATATAGAGCAACGATATGCTATAAACGAATATTTATATAATATACAAAATAATATAGGTATAGAAAAAAAATATATACGCATATCGTATGCTGCTTATTTTACACATTTAGGTGGTTTTTTTGCAGGGATAATATTTGGTATAATATATAAACTAATGAATAAAAAAAAATTATGTAGGAGTTAATTATGTGTTTAGGTTTTCCTGCACTTATTGAAAAACTTGATATGTATGTGGCAACTGTTGATGTTGCTGGAACTAAAAGAGAAATATCTACTATTTTTTTAGGAGATGAAGCACAAGTTGGCGACTGGGTAGTGGTGCATGCCGGTTTTGCAATTTCAAAAATAGATGAAAAAGAGGCAAAAGAAACTCTTGAATTTTTAATGGACTATACAGATGAATCCAAACACTCCTTTTAGAAATAGAGAAACATCATTAAAACTAAGTCAGGCAATAAAAGAGGAAGCAAAAGAGGGTAGAACATATAAAATAATGGAAGTATGTGGCACTCATACTATGGCTATTGCCCGTTCTGGGCTTCGTTCTATGCTACCTGATAATGTGGAGCTAATTTCAGGGCCTGGATGCCCTGTATGTGTTACAAGTCAAGGGGAAATTGATTTATTTTTTGAGCTTTTAAATTTAGGTGTATCTGTTACAAGTTTTGGGGACTTATTACGTATTCCTGGAAGTAACGGGGAATCACTTTTAGATAAAAGAGCACGTGGAGGGGACGTATCTGTTGTTTATTCTCCACTAGATACCATAGCTTTAGCCATGAAAAACCCTGAAAAACATTACACGTTTTTAGGTATAGGTTTTGAAACTACTGCCCCTGCTGTTGCAGCACTGATTATGACAGCAAAACAGCAAAATATTAAAAATATTTCAGTATTATCATTTTGTAAAACAATGCCTAGAGCCTTTGATCTAATATTAAGTGATAATTCACTACATCTTGACGGCTTTTTATGTCCTGGCCATGTTACAACAATAACAGGGCTTTCATTATATGACCCACTTATAGAGCATAAAAAATCAGCTGTTGTAGCAGGTTTTGAGCCTGTGGAAATGCTTGATGCTGTTTATGAAATTGTAAAACAAACAAATGAGCAAAATTTCCATACAGTAAATAAATATAAACGAGTGGTGCCAGATGAGGGTAACCCAAAAGCAAGGGAAATACTTGCAAAAATATTTTATGAAAGCGATGCCGTGTGGCGTGGTTTAGGTATGCTTGAAAAAAGTGGGTTAGGTATTAGGCAGGAATATGAAGAATATGATGCCCTTAAACGGTTTAATTTACAGCCTAAAAATGTTACAGAAATCAAGGGTTGTAAATGTGGGCAGGTATTAACAGGCAAAATTAAACCATCTCAATGTGGACTTTTTGGTAAAAAATGTACTCCAGATGACCCTGTGGGGCCATGTATGGTTTCAAGCGAAGGAACATGTGCAGCATATTATAAATTTATGCAGTAGGTGAAAAATGAGTGATAAAATTGTTACATTATCTATAGGTGGTGGAGGAAAACAAACTTCATCTTTTATAAAAGATATAATTTTAAAAAATTTTAATAATGATATAATAGATAATTTAGGGGACGCTTCCCATATTAAAACAGATAGTCTATCTGCTTTTACAACAGATTCTTTTGTTATTCGTCCTGAATTTTTTAATGGTGGCAATATTGGTAAACTTTCTATTTGTGGCACTGTAAACGATTTAGCAGTTAGTGGTGCTAGGCCTGAATATTTGTCATTTGCTTTAGTTGTAGCAGAGGGTTATAGTTTAAATGACCTTGAAAAAATAGTGGAAAGTGCAGCAGAA
>CALADT010000008.1 GCA_937890655.1 uncultured Mucispirillum sp.
CAGGACTTACACATGGAAAAAATGATGCACTGAAACTAGGTGAGCTTTATATGGAAAAAGGTAAGCTTGTTTTTATAGGTCAGGATGGCAAAGAGTATGCTAGACTTGATGTAGTAAACTCAACAAGTGATGCAGAAAATATAGCATATATAGTCAGTGAGATAAATAAATATAGACAAGAAAAAGGACTTAGTCCACTATTTGATCAAAATGTTTGCTTAAAATCTGTTGCAAAAATTCGTGTAAAAGAAATTAAAGAGAAATTTCAACATGAAAGACCAGATGGAAGACCATTTGATACAGTGTTTAGTGAGGTAAATTCGTGTAAAAAAGCTGCTCCTTCAGCTCATGGAGAGAATCTTGCTATGCAATCATCAGCTCAGAAAGCAATGGAAGGCTGGAAAGCTTCACCAGGACATAATGCTAATATGTTATCAACTAATTATAACAATATGGCTGTTAGTGTAAGTGGTAACCATTATGTAATTATTTTCGGTAGATATTAATATCACATAAATATAAAGAGTATTGGTTTTTACAGCCAATACTCTTTTTTTTATATATTAATCATAAAAAACAATAATCAAGTTAAAGTATTTATTATATAATCATATATCTTTAAAAAATAATATGTATCACTTTAAAATATATAAAAAGCTGTTAGATTTCACTAAACTATTTTTTAAATATTTCCGATATGGTATAAATACCATAATAAAAAAAGGGGGATACTATGCTGTGGGCTAATATTGGTATTCTTATTTTAGTTTTAATTTTATTTAGCATTTATTTTCTACCATATAGAAAACTAAAAGGGAAAGTTTTTAAAAAATTGTTACCAGAAGTAAGTGGTATAACAGCTATGGAGTATAAAACTTCAGCATATAGTTTACAGCTGGAAAAAAGAAAAGGTATTTGGTATATAATAGATTCTGATTGGGAAGCAGATAAAAGTAAAGTTACAAAACTTCTTAATAGGTTAAGCGATTTAAATGTGGATGAACGTATTGAGGGGGCAGTGGACGCTCCAGAATATAGTATAGGTAGCAACGGTTACTTAATATTAGACTACGGCCAGAAAAAAACAACAATTTCCATAGGCAATAGGGTGGAAAATGATGAAGAATACATCTATATTACAAAAACAGGGGACCCAGATATATTAGTGGTTAATTCCGGAGCGTTAAGCCTTTTACCAAAGGACGCAGGTAGTTTTTCAGATACATTACTTTTCCAAGCATATTACCCACAAATTAAAAGTATGGAAGTTGTATATGGAAAAAAATATTTAGGGTTACACAAAACAGAAAATGGTTGGTTACTTGAAGGAAGTGATATAATAAAAGAAGAGAAAGCACAAGAGTTTATAGAAAACTTTTTATCAGCGGAGGCATCAGGCTTTGTGGAAGAAAGTATAAAACTTCCAAAACGACCAGAAGCTACAATTACATTAAAAGTTAATAGACGTGGAGTAACACGATATTTTTTCTCTATGCCTAATTTTTCAGATAAATTTTTAATGCCACTAAAGGGCAGAATTTTATATGTGGAAAAAGAAGTGGTAGAAAACTTATTTAATTTTAAAGGTAAATGAATATAATTTTTTATGTAATATATAAAACCTGCTTTTAAAAGCAGGTTATTTTTTTATTTAAAATCAAATAACTTTAGAAAGATTTATGATAAATAATATAACAAAAATTTTACTTTAAATATATAAAAAGACTAAAAATCATATAATAGACTTCTTGCAAGGCTCAGTATGATATTGTTGTAACATGGGTTATTTCTTGCAAGGATTTATAATATTTTAGGAGTTATGTTTTTTATTTACTAAGCAATCATAATAAAATCATATAAAACTATCACGTCAAAAGTATGTCAATTCTGAGCGATTAGCGAAGAATCTCAAAGCAAAATAACTCTAAACTATATAAATGATATTTTTATATATTACTTTAAACAGACTTTTCCCACTCTACTGTCTACTCTGAACGGCCGTGAAGAGTTTCTTTATGTATATACTTTTTTTAAATGACTATTAAAATTAAAATTTATTAATCTTATTACGGTTTATTTTTTAGATACTTCGCATTAGGCTTAGTATGACGTTGTTGTAACGTGGTTTAATTGATGCAAGG
>CALADT010000009.1 GCA_937890655.1 uncultured Mucispirillum sp.
ATTTAATTATTATTTTATATTTAATATTAATATTATATAAAATATATTAACATGAAATAAACGATGTTATAATATTTTCAATAATAAGAAATGATATAATACTATATTTATTATATATAATAACATAAAAATTGTATTACCTTAAAAAATAATGTTTACTAAAATATAGTTTCCTTGAAAAGATACAATACTTATAAAAGCTAATAGCACTATTAATAGATTTTAAAATGTTATAGTATATGCCATCCACTAAATTAATAACTAAAAGTTATTTATAATATATATTTTCTATCTCTAACAATAATTTCTTTCTATGTATTCCACCATTATAGCCTGTTATTTTATTATTTAATGATAATACTCTATGGCAAGGTATAATAATAGAAATAGGGTTTTTTCCTACTGCTTGCCCTACTGCTTGAGATGACATTGTTTTAATACTATATTTACTACATATTATTTTTGCTATATTCCCATATGTTATGCTTTTGCCATAGGGTATTGTTTTTAAAATATCCCATACTCTTTTTTGAAAATCTGTCCCATAAAAAAATGTTGGAATAATAAAATTAGGATTTGAACCTGAAAAATATATATTTAACCATTTTTCTACATCATTAAAAAATGAAATATCTTTAAATTCATAGGCCATATTTTTAAAATAATAGCTATAATTTTGATTATCATACAAAATGCCTGTAAGCATATTATTTTCGGATACAAGCATTAATTTTCCAAGTGGGCTTTCTATATATTTACAAATCTGCATACTATACTAAAAAGCCACCTAAGTATTTAGGTGGCTTATATATTTTATTTTAAACAGTAAATCTACTTATTAACGATTTTAAACCATCAGTTCTTTGTTGTAAATGTGCTACTGTTCTATTAACTTCACTTACAGCAGAGTTACTTTCTTCAATACCTGCTGCAATAACTTGAGTATTATCAACAACTGTTAAAATTGTGTTATACTGGTTAGAAACAGAAACTGCCACATCTTTCATTTCTCTATGTAAGTTCATTACGCTATCAACTGCAATTTTAAAACCTTCGTTTGTAGAACCTATATTATCAACACCTGCTTGAACACTATCAACAGATTTTGACATTTCCACTGATGCAAGGTTAGATTTTTGCTGTAATGTGCTAATAATTGTTTCTATTTCACCTGTTGCATGTTGTGTTCTTTCTGCTAATTTTCTAACTTCATCAGCAACAACTGCAAAACCACGTCCTGCTTCCCCTGCTCTTGCTGCTTCAATAGCCGCATTTAATGCAAGTAAGTTTGTTTGGTTGGCAATATCATTAATAACACCTAAGATTTCACCAATTTGGTTAGAGCTATCTGCAAGTTCACCAATAACTTGTTCTAATGAAACAGTATCATCTTTAATGTTCATCATATCCATTTGAACACCATTTAACTGCTCTGCACCAGCTTTAGTTCTTGTTGCAGCATCTTCTAATACATTCATATTCGTATCAAGATTTTGAGATGTTCCATATGAAATATCTTTTACTGTTTCCATACTCATAACCATATCTGATATTTGTTGAGTTTGTGTATCAAATGTTGTAGAAAGTTCTTCCATAGTAGCTGCAAGTTCATTATTACCAGAAGC
>CALADT010000010.1 GCA_937890655.1 uncultured Mucispirillum sp.
AGTAATGGTACATATATTCCATATAGTAGTATTATAGATAAAGGCAGTTTATTTTCAAAATATATTACAAATAAAGGGCTTTGTTTAGTTGTTACTAAAAATCATCAAGATGTAGTAATATCTTATTTATCTTTTTTAGAGCATAAAATACCTGTTTTATTATTAAATAACACATTAAATCATGAGCATATTATAAATGTTATAAAGTCTTATAAACCAGCATATATGGTGCTTGAAAAATCAATGGTTTTAAGTGGTATTTATAAAGATTATATTAGTAATGTTCTTATGGAACTAGATGAATTTGTTTTTGTTGCAACAAGCTGTAATATTGATTATAATATTAATGATAATTTATCACTTTTACTAACAACTTCAGGGACAACAGGCAGCCAAAAATTTGTTAGATTATCAAAGGATAATATTTATGCCAATACAGAGTCCATATCAACATATTTACCTATTAATACAGATGATACAACCATAACTACACTTCCATTATCATATTCTTATGGTTTATCAATTATTAATACTCATCTTTTTTCAGGTGCATCAATTTTGCTTTATGATGGTTCTGTTATCCAAAAAGATTTTTGGTTATTTTTAAAAGAATATAATATTACATCCTTTGGTGGAGTTCCATACACTTATGAAATGCTTGAACGTTTAAGGTTCTCTAGTATGGATTTACCTAATTTAAGATATATTACTCAAGCAGGTGGCAGGCTTTTACAAAAACAAATAAGTTATTATAAAGATATGTATATAAATAAACAGTTACCATTTTTTAAAATGTATGGTCAAACTGAAGCAACTGCTAGAATATCATATTTACCCTATGAAGATTTTGCTAAAAAAGAAGAAAGTATAGGTAAACCTATACCAAATGGTGAAATGTTTATATATGATAATAATAAAAATAAATTAAAAGCAAATAAAGAAGGGGAGCTAATATATAAAGGAAAAAATGTTTTTTTAGGGTATGCTTCTAGCTGTTATGATTTATATAAAGATGATGAAAATAATAATATTTTACATACTGGTGATTTAGGTTACTATGATAATGACGGTTATTTTTACATTACTGGCAGGAAAAAACGTTTTTTAAAAATATTTGGTAACAGAATAAACCTTGAGGAAGTGGAAAATATTTTAAATAGTCATGGGTTTTCATGTGCATGTGCTCGGCATGATGATAAAATGATAATCTATATAGAAAATAGTCTTGTAAAAAATAATATTTTAGATACATTAAAAAAAGTTTTAGATATCCACCCAAGTGGTTATAGTATAAATGTGGTGGATAAAATACCTAGAAATAATTCTGGTAAAATAGATTATCATTTACTGGAGAGTTTATGAATAAACAGCTAGAGTTATTAAACCATAAACCATTTTCTTTAAATCATGAAAATAAAGAACGGTTATTTTATGATATTATAAATGATTTATCTGAATATCATTATAATAATTGCCAAGCATATAATAAAATATGCAATGCTTTTGGCACAAAAAATGTAATGATGCCTGTTAGGATATTTAAGGAGCTTGAGTTAAAAAGTGTTAGTAATGAACAGATTGTAAAAACAATGACATCTTCAGGCACAAGTAACCAAATGGTTTCAAAAATTTATTTAGATAAAGCAACAGCTTCATTACAAAGCAAAGTATTAGCATCTATTATGTCTGACTTTACATACGGCAAACGTATGCCTATGTTAATTATTGACACAAAATCTGTTTTAAAAGACAGGAATATGTTTTCAGCAAGGGGTGCTGGTATTTTAGGGTTTTCTTTATTTGGTAGAGATGTAACATATGTGTTAGACGATAATATGAAAATAGATTATAATGTTTTAGATGAATTTTATGAAAAACATAAAGATGAAGAAATTTTTATTTTTGGTTTTACATATATGATATGGGAATTTTTTTATAAAAGGTTGCTTGCAGATAACAAAAAACTTCCTAAAAATAATGGTTTTGTTTTACACGGTGGTGGCTGGAAAAAATTAATAAACCAATCAGTTAGTAATGATGAATTTAGAAAAGGTTTACAAGATATAGCAGGGTTTAGTAGAGTATATAACTATTATGGCATGGTGGAGCAAACAGGTTCTATTTTTATGGAATGCGAACATGGTAGGCTACATACTTCTATTTTTTCAGATATTAATATATTAAATTATAATGATTTTTCTGTTAATACAGTAGGGCAGGAAGGTTTTATACAGCTACTTTCAGTAATACCATTAAGTTATCCTGGTTATAACCTTTTAAGTGAAGATGCTGGAGTTTTATTAGGGGAAGATGATTGCCCTTGTGGCAGGCTGGGTAAAACATTTAAAATCTTAGGCAGAATAAAAAGTGCAGAAGTAAGGGGTTGTAGTGATACATTTGAATAATGTTAAATATTTAGCAGGTAACAGTTTAGAAGTTGTATCTTATGCACCATTTCATGATAATGCTGTGGAGTTTTTACAAGCATTATCAAAAAAGTTACTTCAATATAGAGATTTTCCTGATATTGTTACTTTTGGGTTTTATATAAGAAAAAGTAATATATTAAAGTTAAAAGAAAAATATATAAACGAAGTTACAAGAATAGGTAAAGGGCTTATTTTTCATATAGCTCCTTCTAATGTGCCTATTAATTTTGCATATTCTTTTTTATTTGGGCTTTTATCTGGTAATAGTAATATTATAAAAGTTTCATCAAAAGAATATGAACAGGTAAATATTATATGTAATGAAATTAATATATTATTTCAAGAAGAACAGTTTAGTTTAATTAAAAAAACAAATGTATTTATACGATATACAAATATTGATGAAGTAACAGAATATATTTCTTCTATATCAGACGGCAGAATAATTTGGGGTGGTGATGAAACCATTAAGCATATTCGTAAGTTTCCATTAAAGGTAAGGGGTATAGATATCTCCTTTGCTGATAGGTATTCTGTGTGTATTCTAGGTAGCGACGAAGTTTGCAATGCTGATGAAAGCCAGTTAAAAAGACTTGCAGATAATTTTTATAATGATGCTTTTTTATTTGACCAAAACGCATGTTCATCTCCACAGGTGGTTTTTTGGTATGGTAATAATGTGGAAAAAGCAAAAAATATTTTTTGGAATAGTGTAAGAAAATCGGCTTCTAAATACGATTTAGCACCTGTTAAAATTGTTGATAAATATACAAATATGTTACATAATATAGTAGATTATGATAATTTTAAAGCAGTATTATATGGTAATGAAATATATTGTTTAGAAATAGATAAATATTATGATAATTTACTTGGCAGATTTGGGCTTTTTTATGAAATAACATTAGATAGTATGGAGAAAATAGTTTCTACTATTAGAGATAAATGCCAAACAATAACATATTTTGGTGTGGATAAAACATTAATATTAAATACCATATTAAACAATAATGTATTTGGGGTGGATAGAATAGTGCCTGTGGGTATGGCTTTAGATATAGGCATAATATGGGACGGCTATGATATAGTAAATTCATTAACAAGAATAATAGATGTAGTTTAATCAAGGAGAATTTTTTATGATATTCGGTAAAAAACCAGCAATGATGAAAAAATTTAAAAAACATTATGATAGACATAAAAACAGCCAATTTGAACTCGGGGGGGGGAAGGAGTTTGCTCCGTGGGGGTTTACTTTAAACCCTGATAATAGATGTAATTTTAAATGTCAGCACTGTTTTACAAAATCATCACAAGGGGATTTTGGTAAACCTGCACTTACTTTAGAAGATATAAAAAGTATAGCAGATCAAGCTGATGAATTAGATGTTTTTGAAGTTGATATTCAAGGTGGTGAACCTTTAATGAATAAGGAGCTTTTTAACATATTAAAAGCCATAGATACATCAAGGTTTTATACATATCTTACATCAAATGGTTATTTTATGACTGAAGAAATGGCAAAAAAACTTGCTGAAGCTGGTGTAGATAGGGTATTATTATCAATAGATAGTTTTACTCCGGAAGAACATGATGAATTTCGTGGTAAAAAAGGTGCTTATGAAAGAGCAATGAAAGCAGCAGAGTATGTTAAACAAGCAGGTATGCGTGCATTTTTTTCTATAACTATTGGAAGTTATAACGCGCAAAGCAAGGAGCTAGAAGATTTTACAAAATTTGCAGCAAGTAATAATTATGGGTTAATATTTAACTGTGCTTCCCCGTCAGGAGCATGGAAAGGTAAATACGATATGATGATGAGCGAAGATGATACAAAAAAAGTGGAAGAATTACGTTCAATTAATAGTGAAATCATAAGAGATTTATGGAATATTTTAGATAGTGCTGAATTAATTGCAGGTTGTCCTGCTATAAATTTCTTCTATATTAACCCATATGGGGACGTTTTACCTTGTGTATTTATGCATACATCAATGGGTAATATTAAAGAAAAACCATTAAAAGATATTTTATTACATGGTTTTGAATTTGAACAAATTAATAAGCAAAGCCCGAAATGTTTAACAGGGGAAAATATAGACTTTGCAAAAAAATATTTAAATCAAGATACATCTGTTATGAACCCAATGTATATTGATGAATTTTTTAAAAATTAAGGGTGGAATTATGGAAAAATATAACAGGTTTTACACATTAAAAGAACAGCTTAAAACAAACCCTATGACAATAGGTATAAGCACACAAATGGATATGCTAATTGAAAGATATGGTGAAGAATATATTGCAATATCAGAAAATCTTTTAAAAATTATGGAAGATTTAGGATATAATATTTTTGAGCAGGCAAAACATTATATGGTAGACTATATAAAAGGTATGATGAAGTTTTTACAAAAAGGCACTTATAGTAATGGCACATATGATGAAATACAGCAGTCTGTTTATGATAATGAAGATAAAATGATAAATATATATCTTACTTGCCCATGCTGTAACTATTTTAGTATATACTAAATGTCATTTATTTTTTAATGATTTTTTACCAAAAATAAAAAAAGGTGCAAAAGGTGTAGATGTTGGTTTTGGAGAAGGCTTTTATATGCTTGAAATTTTAGAAAATATAGAAGATAGCATATGTTATGGGTTTGATATTAGTAACCATTCATTAAAATTTGCTCCTAAAATTTTTGAAAAAGCAGGTATTAGTAAAGAAAGATATATACTAAATATAGGGGATATTAGAAGTAGTTTACCTATTGAAGATAATAGCCTAGATTATGCTGTTATTGCAGAAGTTGTAGAACATATTGATAACCCAGAAAATGCTTTAAAAGAGTTATCAAGAGTATTAAAAAAAGATGGTATTCTATTTTTATCCACAGTAAAAGATAGTAACCATATGGACCATATTACAAATTTTCCATCATCTGAATATGTGGAAAATATGATACAAAATGAAGGGTTTGAAATAACAGCTAAATCAATACAAAGAAACCAAGATGATTTTCCAGAATCAAAAGATATTAGTGTTGGTTTAGCATATGTTTGTAAAAAAATAAAATAAATGGTGATATTATGAACGAAGGCAATAAGTTTATTAATAGCTTGATGGAAAATGTTAAAATGGTTGGCGTTGGTGCTAAACAAGTATGTGATAGTAATGATAAAGACTGTTCATGGCTTTTAGACCCATTAGCTAGGTGGAGTGAAAAAGCCTATGGGGAAGATATTTTTAATATTACAGCAAAAGGTTATGCAGAGTATAGTATTAATGTATCAAGAGCACAAGCAATTTATGAAAAAAATGGCAAATATATGCCAGAACTTTTAGATACAATTAAAGCAACTGTTTATGAAGATGAATCATATATGGTGCCATATATGTGGGCAGCTATTTTAATATATGCCTTTTGGCCTTCTATGGTTTCCCATATTCCTTTTTTTAGAGATGAATTTTTAAATAAACTTTCAGATAATGGTAGAGTTTTAGAACTTGCATGTGGTCATGGTGTAATGGGGCTTTTAGCTGCAGAACATAGAAAAGATATAACAGTGAATGGCCTTGATATAAGCACTCATGCTATTAATATTGCAAATAAACTTCTTGCAGCTACTAATATGCAGGATAGGGTAACTTTTCAAGTAAAAGATGCTTTAAATTTAAGTCAGGCATCAGAAGGTGGCACATATAACGGTATTATTGCTGCTATGCTTGCAGAACATTTAGAAAACCCTGAAATATTATTTAGCATTATAAAACATCATTTAGCACCAGAAGGTATTGTTTATTTTTCTACTGCTTTAGAGTCTTTCCAAAAAGACCATATTTATGAGTTTAATAACGAAAGCCAGCCTATACTTATGGCAGAAAAAGTAGGCTTAAGAGTAGAAAAATTAATTAGTTGTAGTAGCAAAAGTGGAAGCAGGAATACAAAATTTAACCCACGTGCTATGGCTATGATTTTAAGACATAAATAATTTTTTTTATATAATATACTATCTAATATAATTGGTATTAGGTAGTATATAATTTATTAATTAGTATTAATATCTGATTATTATTTTTGTATTTTCCTAATATATCAAATAATTTCTTTATTTTTTATAAAAAAACTTGTAATATTAACATAGTTATGATATATACATAACTTTTGGAGGTGCCAAATGGCAATAGATAAAGATAAGAAACAGTCAGTTATTGACAGTTACAAACAACATGAAGGGGATACAGGTTCTCCTGAAGTGCAAGTTGCTTTATTAACTGCACGTATTGAATATTTAAACGAGCATTTTAAATCTCACCCAAAAGATCACCACTCTCGCCGTGGTTTACTTATGCTTGTTGGTAAAAGACGTAAACTTTTAGACTATCTTAAAAAGAAAAGTTTCCCACGTTATCGCTCATTAATTGAGTCATTAGGCATAAGGAAGTAGTTAAATGGAAAAAAATATTCATTCCTATGAAATAAGCTTACCGGGCTCTGCTGAACCTATTATTTTTGAAACAGGTTGGAAAGCAAAACAAGCTAATGGTAGTATTTGGATTAAACAGGGTGGCACAGTAGTACTTGTTACAGCTGTTGCAGGAAAAGCTCCTGAAGCTTATCAAGACTTTTTCCCTTTAACTGTAAATTATGCTGAAAAAATGTATTCTGTTGGGAAAATTCCGGGTGGATATGTTAAAAGAGAAACTAAGCCAAGCGATAGAGAAACTCTTATCTCACGCTTGATTGACCGTCCTTTACGTCCTTTATTTGATGACGGTTACCGTAATGAGACTCAGGTGGTGGCTACAGTTTTGTCGGCTGATGGCATTGGTCTACCTGATATTCTGGCCTTAAATGCGGCAAGTGCTGCATTAATGATTTCCGACATACCTTTTAGTATGGCTGTTGGTGGTGTTCGTATTGGTAAATTAAACGGGGAACTTCTTGTAAACCCACCAGTAGAACTACATGAAAAACTTGATATTAATATTGTAGTTGCAGGCACTAAAGACGCTATTGCTATGGTTGAAGCCGGTATGAACGGCGTTACAGAAGATGAAGTTATTGAAGCTCTTGAGTATGGTCATGAGCAGATAAAAAAACTTGTTGATATTCAGGAAAAAATGGCAGCAGAAATAGGCAAGCCACAAATGGAATATACTGATTTCTCATTACCAAAAGACTTAGTTGCACAAGCATATGAAAAGTTTGGTGAAGCATTTAAAGCAGCTTTTGCTGTTCGTGGCAAATTAGAATCCTATGAAGCTATTGACAAGGTTAAAGAAGATTATTTGGCCTATGTTGTAGAAACTCATGGCGAAGATGAGTATGAAGCAAACAAAGGAATTTATAAAGATATTGCTAAAGAAGTGGAAAAAATAGTTTTTAGAAACTCACTTGTAAAAACTCATAAACGTGCAGACGGTAGGGCGTTAGATGAAATTCGTCCTATTGATATAGAAGTGGGTGTTTTACCTATGGCACATGGTTCTGCATTATTTACAAGAGGCGAAACTCAAGCATTAGTTGTTGCTTCTCTTGGTTCTAAAACCGATAGCCAAGCCCTTGAAAGCATAGAAGGTGTTACTAATAAATCTTTTATGTTACAATATAACTTCCCACCATATTCTGTTGGCGAAGTTGGTAGAATAGGTGCTCCTGGTAGACGTGAAATTGGTCATGGTGCCTTAGCAGAACGTGCATTATCTGCAGTTGTGCCTAATGATAGTAGTTTTCCATACTCTGTAAGAGTTGTGTCTGAAATATTAGAATCCAACGGTTCATCATCTATGGCTACTGTATGTGGTGGTGCATTATCTATGATGGACGCAGGCTTACAAATTACAGCACCAGTTGCAGGTGTTGCTATGGGGCTTGTTATGGAAGAAGACGGGGACTATGTAATATTAACTGATATTATGGGTCTTGAAGACCATTTAGGGGATATGGACTTTAAAGTTGCCGGCACAGAAACAGGTATTACTGCTTTACAAATGGATATAAAAATTAAAGGTTTATCTAAAGACATATTAACAAAATCTTTAGCACAGGCAAAAGAAGGCAGACTTTTTATATTAAATAAATATAAAGAAGTTTTAGCTGAGCCTAGAAAAGATTTAAACCCTAATGCTCCACGAGTATTTACAATGAATATTAATCCAGATAAAACTGGTGCATTAATTGGGCCACAAGGCAAAAATATTAAAGCTATTGTGGAAGCAACAGGTGCAAGTATTGATATTCTTGACGGTGGTATTGTTAATATTTTTGGCAAAAACCAGTCAGTTATTGATAATGCTGTAAATATGATTGAAGCGACAGTAGCTGAGGCAGTAGTAGGCAAAACTTATACTGCAACAGTTAAAAAAGTTATGGAATACGGTGCTTTTGTAGAAATTCTTCCAGGCCTTGAAGGTCTTTTACATGTTTCTCAATACGCTCATGAAAGAATACCTAGCATTGCTGACTACTTAAAAGTAGGGGATAAAGTAGATGTTATGTTTATGGGTAAAGATAGAAATGGTAGAATGGAACTTTCAAGAAAAGCATTATTACCAAAACCAGAAAAACAAGAAAAACCAGAGAAATCTGAAGATTAATTAAATAATAATACCCCACCTTTTAGATGGGGTATTTTTTATCCACATTTTTTAATATCATTTAAAAAACTATTATTAGTAATAATATAAATTAAATATATAGTTTATTTGTATTGTTATTTAATACAAACTATTTAAATAATAATTATGAAAACCACTTGCTTATAATATTTTTACTTAACAATTAATGTAATTTATATCGCTATTTATGTGTAATATATAGGGCTACTTTTATTTAATACCTTATAAGTATGCAAGTAAATATATGTAATCTAAATTTTTGCAAATCATATAAGTCGCAAGTATTGTTTTATAAATCGTGCCACATATATTTTTATTGTTTTAAAAATAAACTATATAGTTGTGTTTTTATATTTTTCTTATAAATTGTGTAAGTCATATAAATACTAAATAAACTAATGGATTATATATAATATTTTACATAACTATATTTTTAAAATAAGCTAAAATGAACAAATTATTTTATAGTAATTTTATAATTATTTTAAATAATCTATATAAACTATTTAATTACTTAAATAGTTTAAATTTTTATTTTTTTTCAATAAATTTCATATTTCCAATACGTAATTCGTTTTTGTAAAGTGTTATTTTTGAGGCTGCTTCTAAATTTTTTATATAATCTTCTTCGGCTTTCATAACTTTATCTTGCCCTGCCATTTTTGTTCTTGAAATATTATATATTCTTATACTTCC
>CALADT010000011.1 GCA_937890655.1 uncultured Mucispirillum sp.
AGAAATAAATTTTTTTCTATTTTTAAGATATTTTTAGTTTTTTTATTTGACATTATTTCATATACATTATACCATATTAAAAATAAAGACCCTAAAGGGGCAAATTTTGGAGGCTAAAATGGCTGTAAAAGTTGGTATTAATGGTTTTGGACGTATAGGTAGATGCGTTCTTCGTTCTGCATTAGAACACAAATTAGATATTGAATTCGTATCTATTAACGATTTAACAGACCCTAAAACTCTTGCTCATTTATTAAAATATGACTCAGTTCATGGTAATCTTAAAAACGATATTACATATGGTGATGATTATATTGCTATTGACGGCAAAAAAATCACGATTACAAAAGAAAGAGACCCAGAAAATCTTCCATGGGCAAAACTTGGTGTTGAAGTAGTTTTAGAATCAACTGGTCTTTTCACAAAACGCCCAGATGCTGAAAAACACTTAAAAGCAGGTGCAAAAAAAGTAATTATTTCTGCTCCAGCTACTGATCCTGATATTACAGTGGTTTTAGGTGTAAACTTTGATAAATATGACAAAGCACAACACAACATTATTTCTAACGCATCTTGCACAACTAACTGTCTTGCGCCTGTTGCTAAAGTAATTAATGATAAATTTGGTATAGAACATGGTCTTATGACAACTGTTCACTCATACACAAATGACCAAAGAATATTAGACCTTCCACACAAAGATTTAAGAAGGGCTAGAGCAGCTGCTGTATCTATGATACCTACATCAACAGGAGCTGCAAAAGCTGTTGGTTTAGTATTACCAGAATTAAAAGGTAAATTAGACGGTTTTGCTATTCGTGTCCCAACACCAAATGTATCTGTTGTAGACCTTGTTTGTAAAGTTAAGAAAAATGTTACTGCTGAAGAAATCAACGCAGCTATTAAAGAAGCAGCAGAAGGCCCATTAAAAGGTATTCTTGGCTACTACGATGAAGAACTTGTTTCTATTGATTTCAATGGTAACGATAACTCATCTTCTTTTGACTCTAAACTTACTAAAGTTATGGAAGGTAACATGGTTAAAGTTATCTCTTGGTATGACAACGAATGGGGTTATTCTACAAGAGCAGCTCAGTTACTTACTAAAGTATTATAATCACATTATAATATATAAAATCAGGGGAGTTTATCTGCTCCCCAATTTTTTTATCATCTTGCATAATCAATTTTGGAGTAAGCTATGGTTAAAAGTATAAAAGACTTAAACTTAAAAGGTAAAAAAACTTTTATTCGTGTGGATTTTAATGTGCCTATAAAAGAAGGTGTAGTAGGCGACGATACACGTATTCAAGAAGCAGCAAAAACAATAAAATATGCTATGGAGCAGGGTGCAAAAGTTGCATTATGCAGCCATTTAGGTAGGCCAAAAGGCGAAAAGAAAATGGAATATTCTTTAAAACCTGTGGCAGACTATATTAATTCAAAAAATATTTTCCCTGTAAAATTTGTAGAAGACTGTATAGGCAGTAAAGTGGAAGAAGCTGTTAATAATATGAAAGAAGGTGAAGTATTATTATTAGAAAACGTTCGCTTTTACAAAGGGGAAGAAAAAAATGACCCAGAATTTACAAAAGAATTAGCAAAACCTTTTGAAGCATATGTAAACGATGCTTTTGGCACATGCCACAGAAAACACGCATCAGTTTATGGTGTTGCAGAGTTAATAGATAATAAAGCAGCAGGCTTTTTAGTGGAAAAAGAAGCTCAATATTTTGATAAACTTATAAAAAACCCAGAAAAACCACTTGCAGCAATTATCGGTGGTGCTAAAGTTAGTGATAAAATAGGGGTTATAAAAAGCCTTTTAAAAATAGCAGATGTTATATTAATCGGTGGTGCTATGGCGTATACTTTCTTAAAATATAAAGGTATATCAATAGGCACTTCTATGGTGGAAGATGAACAAATGGATGTTGTTCGTGATGTTTTAGCACAGGCTGAAAAATCAAATATTAAAATATTACTTCCTACGGACCATATTATATCAGATAAATTCGGTGGGGAACCAAAAGTATGTAACGAACAGGCTATACCTGACGGGTTTATGGGGCTTGATATTGGTGTTAAATCAAGAGAAGAATACACAAAAGCACTTGAAAGCTGTAAAACAGTTCTTTGGAACGGCCCTATGGGTGTTTTTGAACAACCTGCATATGCAGAAGGCACTTTTGCCATTGCAAATAAATTAGCAGAGCTTGGTGTAACTGTTATTGTTGGTGGTGGGGACTCTGTTTCTGCTGTTAAAAAAGCAGGTGTTGCTTCTAAAATATCTCACATTTCCACAGGTGGTGGTGCATCATTAGAATATGTTGAGTTTGGCACATTACCAGGGATTGATATTTTAAGATAACATAATATAATAATCCATAATATTTAAGCCGTTTACACTTGTAGACGGCTTTTTTTTATATATTTTAATTTTCTTTTCATACTACTTACATATTAAATCAGTTTATTTATAAACTAATAGTTTTAATTTAAGTTATACTGATATTTTTATTTTCTTATTACTTATAATTAAATCAAGTTATTTTCATGCTTAAACCACATGATAAATAATATTATTATTACACTTTTATATTTATTTAAATAATTAATAATTGATATAGTTGTGTATTTATCTTACAATATGTAAACGATAATTTAGTGATATAGTTAGTTTCCAATATTTATTTAATATATTTTTGCTTATAAATGGATAGTTTTAAATTAAGTTATACTGGAATTATTTTCTTATTACTTATATATTAAATCAAGTTATTACTATATTTAAGCCATACGCTAAATAATATCATTTTTTTGTAATTTTATATATAATGGTTCGCTGTTTACATATGTATATATTAATTGTGTGTTGTGTAAATATTAATATTTATTAAATCTAATTATTTTCAAAATGTATTTTGTTTATTACAATTTTAAGGGCTTA
>CALADT010000012.1 GCA_937890655.1 uncultured Mucispirillum sp.
CACCTATTTTTGGCATAACCCTTTTTAAAAATAAGTTGAAAAAGTCTGCTTTATTAATGCTTATATTAAATTTATTGTTATTATTAATAATAATCATGTTTATAGTATTAAGTAATACATATGCTAATATGAACCATTATGGTTCTAATCCTGAAATTTACCAAACACCTTCTTTTTTAACACAAATATTTTATATGCTTGATATTGATTATAGTGATATGGTTGAATTTTGTTTAACTTCATTTCTAGTTATATTTGTTGCCATATCAATTTTTGCTATTTATATAGGTATTTATGCAAACAAATGGATAGTAGAGGAGCTTGTATATAATAACTATAAAATTAAATATAGTAACACCGCTATAAAAAATAGGCTTATGAAAGACTGGGGTTTATCAGAAAATGAATTTATATATTCAGAAATTAAATAAATAGTAGGGGATAGTTATACTATACCTTTTTTTGATGTAACAATATAACTTATATCAAAAGTAGGGTAGAGTAGTAAAGCGACTTAAAGAATATATTATTAAAAAAATTAAGTGTGAAAAAGTCATATATTTTATTTAAAAAGTATCATAAAAAATATAATTATTTTAAAAAATACATAATGGTAGTTAATTAAAATTACTTATAATAATTTTATTAATAAATTATTATAAATTGTAATAGAATTGAAATATTAAAGATAAGTATATAAAAAAGGGGATAGTATGTAACTATCCCCATATATTTATGAATGTTTAAAACCTTTTATAATATCAATAAATCGTTTTGGATGTAGTATTACAATAATAATTGTAAATAAAAAATATATTCCACTAAAGATTACAAGAACACTATCATGTGGAGATGAATTTTCCATAAATACAGGAATATATTGGTCATAAAACGGTGATAAAAATTGTGCAGTAAAAAGTAATAATAAAGCAAAAGCTTCTTTTTTACCTGTAACAAGGCCAGCTACCAATGCTATTGCAAATGCAGATTGTGCTGCTGTTAATAAAAGTTCATGCATTTGAGTAATATCAAGAGGCATACTATTTGTAGAGCTTGAAGAAATACTATAAACAAGTGGTATCATACCTACTAAAAGTGTCCATTGGTTTAATTTAGATGAAATTAAACTACCTAAAGCAAGGCCAGCATTACCACGTAGTGCGAAAGTAATAGCAATAATAAACTCTGGTGCTTCTGAAGCAATAGGTGCTAACCATTGAACTAATAAAAATTCATTTATTCCAAGCATTGTTCCGCTTGCTACTAAACTTGTGCTAAAAAGTTCTGCATCTGCAAATATTACAATAGCAGAAAGTATAAAAATACCCCATGTAACTTGTAGTCTTCTATTTTTTGGTAAATCTGCAATAGCTTTTGCAGGGCCTTCAATTTCTTCATCTGCAACAGGTTTTCTGATAATAATAGAAATATACCATACAAAAATACCAAGTAAAACAACTGTATCAAATAAATTTAAACTGTTTTTTAATGGAATAGTAATAGCATATAATGTAGCTATCATTAAAAAGAATAATTCAGTTTTATGTGTAGATTCTAAAACAACTTTTTTTCTAAATTTAAATGCAAAAATTAAAATAATAACAGACCAGCCTATACCAATTAAAAGCCTATTTGCTCCTGTCATATTGGCAATAGCATAATGAACATAATCTCCTTCGGGGTGTTTACCTGCCATCCATGTAAAATACATATCAACAGCATATTCCGGTAAAACGGCAATTAATGCTACAAGAGCAACAGCAACAGACTGTGGTATATCAAGCTGTATAACTTCACATGCCCATGTTAATAAAAATGATGCAGAAAAAATTGCAATAGCAGTAATCAATGCAGTATATATAGGGTTGCTAAATTCATAACCTAGTAAACGTAATGAAAGACCCGGAAGGGTTGCAAGTGCTGCTAATATTATTGGCATACCTTTTTTCATATAATATCTCCTTAATAATTTTTAGTATAAAAAAAGACCTACGGCATTAATATGCCGAAGGTCTTGCCAATGATTAATTCCTAACCAACGATAAAGCCAGTGTTATATTACTACAACACGAGATTGTTGACTTTACCCAAAAAGAGGGCTACTCCCCTTCAAATTTTACAATATATAATATATGTTTAATAAATAAACCTATATAACTTATTTAGCTGCCTGTGCTTTATTGTATCTAACAGTAAGACGAGAAACTTTACGAGCTGCTTGATTTTTATGAATAGCACCTTTTTTAGCAGTTTTGTAAATAACTTTTACTGCTTGTTTTAATAAAGCCTCAGTATTATCAGCACCTGATTCTAAAGCAGTCATATATTTTTTAATATATGTTTTCATAGCTGATTTATTAGATTTGTTTATCAGTCTTCTTTTTTCTGACTGACGGATACGTTTTAAAGCCGACAAAGTATGTGCCACGCTAACACCTCAATATTTTAATTATAAATGTAGATTGGTAATGTAGCAAAGTTTATATGATTTGTCAAGTAAATATTATTATTTTTATTAAAAAAAATATAAATAAAATATTCTTTTAATCATTAGTGAGTTATATAATTATTTTGTTTATAAATTCATATAAATTTAAAAAAAATTACTTTTTTTTCTTTATTGACATTATGTATTATTGTTATTAATATAATAAAATAGTATTAGCAATAGTGGAGGGTATTATGAAAAAATTATTATTTTTAATGATATTTCTTTTTGTGTCACTACATTCTTATTCTGCTGATTTATTATTTGGTGGTGGCGTTGCATTAACAAGTAATAAAAGTGGTGGTTTTGGAGAAGTGGGTGTTACAATGTATAAAAATTCATCTTTTCAACTTCGTAATATTATTTCAATAAATGGTTATGGTATCAATAGTGGCTTTAGCTCAAAAGATAGTATTCCACTTGGTTATTTTGGTTTTACTGAAAAAATAACATTTGGTCTTTCAAATGATTATATTTTAAATAGTAATTCTTTTGTAATACCCTATGGTTTTATTGCAGGTAATTTTTCTTTTATTGGTTCAAAAGATAATCAGTTTTTTGAAGCACCTTATTCCTATGATATATATGCTGGTTTTGGTGCTGATATATATAGTTTTAAAAATACAGCGTTATTTATTGAAGCCTATGGTGGATATGAGGCATTTACATGTAATGTTGCTTATTTTGGTAATAAAATTGGCGTAGGTTATGCTGGTGTTAATGTTGGCATACGAGGTTTTTTAAATAAGTAATTGCATAAAAATATATTGCAAAAAATTAGGGAGGTAGCAATATGATTTATTCTACTGAAGTAGAACATATGTGCCCAATCACAAAAGGTGCGTATCATGGTCCTGCACCTATACCACAAGAAGGCAGATGGGTTCAGGCAAAAGAAGTAAAAGATATTAGTGGTCTTACTCACGGTGTAGGTTGGTGTGCTCCACAACAAGGTGCTTGTAAATTAACATTAAATGTTAAAAATGGTATTATTGAGGAAGCACTTGTTGAAACACTTGGTTGTTCCGGTATGACTCACTCTGCTGCAATGGCATCTGAAATATTACCAGGAAAAACAATACTAGAAGCATTAAATACTGATTTAGTATGTGATGCTATTAATGTTGCTATGCGTGAACTGTTTTTACAAATAGTATATGGTAGAACTCAGACTGCTTTTTCTGAAGGTGGTCTTCCAATAGGTGCTAGTTTAGAAGATTTAGGGAAAGGGTTAAGAAGCCAAGTAGGAACCATGTTTGGAACAAAAGCAAAAGGTGCTAGATATTTAGAAATGGCAGAAGGGTATATAACTCGTATTGCAGTAGATGAAGATAATGAAATCATAGGTTATGAATTTATTAATCTTGGTAAAATGATGGACGCAATTAAAAAAGGTACTCCTGCAGAAGACGCTTTAAATGGTGCAAAAGGCGTTTATGGTAGATTTAACGATGCGGCAAAATATATTGACCCGCGTCATGAATAATTAAAGGAGTAATAAAATGGCGTTATTTGAAAGTTATGAAAGACGAATAGATAAAGTTAATGCAACATTAAAAGAATATGGTATTTCAAATTGTGAAGAAGCTCTTGAAATATGCAAAAATAAAGGCTTTAATCCATATGAAATGGTAAAAGAAATACAGCCAATCGCCTTTGAAAATGCTTGCTGGGCTTATACATGTGGTGCTGCTATTGCTATTAAAAAAGGTATAAATACAGCAGCAGAAGTAGCAGAAAATATAGGTATTGGGTTACAGGCTTTTTGTATTCCTGGTTCTGTTGCAGAAGATAGAAAGGTGGGAATAGGGCATGGTAATTTAGGTGCTATGCTTTTAAGAGATGAAACTCAATGTTTTGCATTTTTAGCAGGCCATGAATCCTTTGCAGCAGCAGAAGGGGCAATAGGTATTGTTAAAAACGCTAATAAAGCAAGAAAAACTCCTTTAAGAGTAATACTTAATGGTCTTGGAAAAGATGCAGCACAAATTATTTCAAGAATTAATGGTTTTACTTATGTTCAAACTCAATTTGATTATGCAACAGGTGAAATAAAAGTTGTAAAAGAAAAAGCATATTCAAAAGGAGAAAGAGCTAATGTTCGTTGTTATGGTGCTGATGATGTTAGAGAAGGTGTTGCTATAATGCATTTAGAAAAAGTAGATGTATCTATTACTGGTAATTCTACTAACCCAACACGTTTTCAACATCCTGTTGCAGGAACATATAAAAAAGAATGTTTTGAACAAAACAAAAAATATTTTTCAGTGGCTTCAGGTGGTGGCACAGGTAGAACACTTCACCCTGATAATATGGGTGCAGGCCCTGCATCATACGGTATGACAGATACTATGGGTAGAATGCATTCTGATGCACAGTTTGCAGGTTCATCTTCAGTTCCTGCTCATGTGGAAATGATGGGGTTTTTAGGTATGGGTAATAACCCTATGGTTGGTGCTACTGTGGCAGTAGCTGTTGCAACAGCACAGGCTATGAAATAATATCATATTAAATTATAAAAAAATCAGATATATGATAACATAAACCCCATTTATTGTATAAATAAATGGGGTATTTTTATGACTTAGCAAGTTATATTCTATATGCTATTTTATTGAAGATAATATGACATTTATTAATTCTTCAATTTGGTATGACATTGTAATAGCTCCATAGTATAAATTCCTACACCTTTATTTGTTTGATAAGATGCTTTCCCTTTAACAGCTTCCATATCTTTTGTATTTTCTGCCCCTAAAATTGCCTGTTCTTTAACGTTATTTAATACAGAAATAATATCGCTATTATTTATATTATCATTTAGTGCAGTATATGCAGTAAATAAAGAATCAAGCATAGTTTTATCTCCAGGCTTACATTTACCTCTACTCATTATAGAATCTACTTCTGCCTTAAAAATATCATTTAGAAGTGATATATTTATAAATTCTTTACTATGAACAAGTTTTGCAGCAGCAATATATGCTCCACCATATAAAACACCTAATGAACCACCTATACCAGACATTAAAGTCATACCAATTTTTTTAAACATATCTTCAAAGGAGGATAATGTTTCTAATTCATTAGATATTTATATAAGCTTTTCAAAGCCCATATTTCTATTTACTCAATGGTCGCCATCTCCTGTAACAGAATCAAGCTCTGTTATGTAATCTTTAGCACTATTAATTCTATTATAGGCATTTTTTATATATACTACATAATCTTTTGGAAAAAGTTTAAAGTCCATAACTAATTACTCCTATATAATATTTAAAGCTGGTGTTTTACAAGAATAATCAAGTAATTCTTTTAATTCATCATCTAGTTTTAATATAGATAATGAACAGCCTGCCATTTCTAATGATGTCATATAATTACCAACAAAAGTTTTATATATTTTAATTCCTTTTAATAATATATCATGTATGTTATTATTAATAATATATAACTCCATAAGTTGTGTGCCACCTAACCCATTAACGAGAATTGCTGTTTCAGAGTTTGTATAGTCATAATCTTTTAAAATAGATTCAACTAACCGTTCTGCTATTTCTCTTGAAGTTATTTTTTATTTCTATTTCTATTTATCCCAGGTTCTCCATGGATATCCATACCTATTTCAATTTCATCATCACTTATTTCAAATACAGGTTTACCAACTCCAGGTAATATGCAAGAATTAAGTGCTAACCCCATACTTCTAACATTATTTATTACTTTTTCTGCTTTTGTACCTGCAATTTTATGAATAAATACTGTTCCTACTATACCACGTCTACCTGTTGAAAAAGTACTATCTTCCACTGAAACATAATCTTTTACAATAACAGCATCCACTTCTATATCCATATCTTTGGCTAAATCCATAGCAATTTCAAAATTCATAATATCCACAGAGTAATTTTTAATTACAAGTAGAACACCTTTTCCCTTTTGAACAGTTTCAATAGCTTTTATTATTCTATCTGGGCTAGGGGAGGCAAATACATTTCCTGCAACAGCAGCATCAAGCATACCATAGCCTACATACTCTGCATGAGCTGGTTCATGACCACTACCACCACTTGAAATAATTGATACTTTTTCTTTTAAATCTTTCCTGTGAATTACTTCTACTTCTGGAATATAAGAAATATAATCACATGATTTTTCCAGCCTTTTTAACATTTAACTAACTACGTTTTTAGAATCATTAATAATCTTTTTCATGTTAACTCCTTGCTTTATAATATTGTAATTAATATTATATTAAGCTATTAAGTAAATAGATTTTGAACTACACATTTTTTAAGATTAATGGATTAGATATTTTTTAATTGCACCTCTATAAATAATATATCTACTAAATAAAATAGGGTAGAATACTTATAAATTTATTATATTATTTTAAATACTAATATTTTAAGGTAACTTAATAAAAATATTAGCTATATAAATTATTGTAAAAAAAATCCG
>CALADT010000013.1 GCA_937890655.1 uncultured Mucispirillum sp.
ATACAGAGAAATAAAGAGTGGCACAGTGGAATTACGCAATAGTGATTGGAATTTATATATTGTATAAAAATTAAATATTCATATTGACAGAATTTAATTCTATCTATAATATATTGAAGTTTTGTTTAAATTTAGATGAAGCAAATTTATTTGGAGTTATATTAATGAATTTTAATTGGAAAGAAAAACGTTCAAAAACAGCTTTTCTTGCCCTTGAAAATGGTGAGATATTCAAAGGATATTCATTTGGTGCAAATGTTGATAAACTAGGTGAAACAGTATTTAATACAGGTATGAGTGGATATGAAGGAATAATTAGCGATCCATCATATGCTGGTCAATTTGTATCTTTAACTTCTCCTGAAGTAGGCAACTATGGTGTGGATTTAAATTATTTAGAATCAAGAAGTTTATTTTTAAATGGTCTTATTATTTCGAATATTAATGAACCATCAAACTATTCTTCCCAAATAAGTTTACAAGATATTTTAAAAAAGCATAATATTCCAGCCATTGCAGGTATAGATGTAAGGCGATTAACCATAATGATTAGAGAGCAAGGTTCATTAAAAGGGTATATGCACTGTGGTGATGATATTATATCTTATGATGAAGCCATTGAGAAGGCAAAATCATGGGCTGGTTTAGATAATCAAGATTATGCATCAAAAGTTACAGCAGGCGAAGTATTTAAGTGGAACGAAACTGGTGATTTTAAAGTGGTAGCATATGATTATGGTGTTAAATATAATATATTAAGAAGTTTAGCTGATCATAATATGCAAGTAACTGTTGTACCTGCTACTTATAGCCCTGAAGAAGTGTTAAAAATGAAACCTGACGGTGTGTTTTTATCAAATGGACCTGCAGACCCTTCATCATTAAAATATGCTATTGAGGCTGCTAAAATGTTTACAGGTAAAGTTCCTTTAATGGGTATATGTTTAGGGCATCAAATTTTGGGAATATCTTCTGGTTGTTCTTGTTATAGATTAAAGTTTGGTCATCATGGTTTAAACCATCCTGTAAAAAATTTAATAACAAATGAAGTAGAAATAACTTCTCAAAACCATAATTTTGCATTATCTATGGATAATATACCATCTTCATTGGAAATAACTCATATAAATATGAACGATAATACATTGGAGGGGATTCAGCATAAAACTGAGCCATTTTTTAGTGTTCAGTATCATCCAGAAGCAGCACCTGGGCCAAATGATTCCCTATATCTTTTTGAAACATTTAGAAAAATGATGGAGCGTTAATATGCCAAGACGTAATGATATAAAAAAAATAATGATTATAGGTGCAGGACCTATTGTGATCGGACAGGGATGTGAGTTTGATTATTCTGGAGTTCAAGCATGTAAAGCTTTAAAAAATGAGGGTTTTGAAATAGTTTTAGTAAATTCAAACCCAGCAACTATTATGACAGACCCGGAATTTGCAGATAGAACATATATTGAACCATTATCTATTGACATATTACATGAAATAATAAGACGTGAAAGGCCTGATGCTTTACTTCCTACTCTTGGAGGGCAAACTGCATTAAATTTAGCAGTGGAACTTTATGATAAAGGGATATTAAAAAGATACGGTGTGGAAATGATAGGTGCCACAGTAAAAAGTATTAATAAAGCAGAGGATAGGCAATTATTTAAAAAAGCAATGAAAGAAATAGGGTTAGATTTACCACGTTCTGGTTCTGCCCATACATTACAAGAGGCTGAAGCTGTTGCAGAAGCAATAGGCACATGGCCTTTAATTATCCGCCCTGGGTTTACTCTTGGTGGCACAGGTGGTGGTATTGCTCATAATAAAGAAGAATTTATTCAAATTGTTTCACGAGGTCTTTTTGAAAGTAGAAATAGTGAAGTTTTAATTGAGGAATCACTATTAGGTTGGAAAGAATTTGAAATGGAAGTTATGCGTGATAAAAAGAATAACTCTGTTATAGTATGTTCTATTGAAAATTTAGACCCAATGGGCGTTCATACAGGTGATTCCATAACCGTTGCACCTATACAAACATTAACAGATAGGGAATATCAATCCATGCGTGATGATAGCCTTAAAGTAATGGAAGCAATAGGAGTTGAAACAGGTGGTTCTAATGTTCAATGGGCAGTAAACCCAAAAGACGGTAGACGTATTGTTATAGAAATGAACCCACGTGTATCGCGTTCTTCTGCACTTGCTTCTAAAGCTACTGGCTTCCCAATAGCTAAAATAGCAGCACTTTTAGCAGTAGGTTATACTCTTGATGAATTAATTAATGATATAACAGGAGAAACACCTGCTTGTTTTGAACCATCTCTTGATTATATTGTTACAAAAATACCACGTTTTACATTTGAGAAATTTCAAAAGGCAGATTCTACACTTGGAACACAAATGAAATCTGTTGGCGAAGCTATGGCAATAGGTAAAACATTTAAACAATCATTACAAAAAGCACTTCGTTCTTTAGAAATAGGTAGAAGTGGGTTCGGTGCAGATGGTAAAGATACTCCTTATGAATCTTTATCTCAAGAAGAATTACAGATTGCTTTACAAGTGCCTAAAGCAGATAGACTTTTTGCCGTTCGTGCTGCTTTTAAACGAGGTATGAGTGTAGATGAAGTATATGAGTTTTCTAAAATTGATAAATATTTCTTACGCCATTTAGAAGAATTAACATATTTTGAAGAAGAGATAAAAACAGCCAAAAACATAGAAAGCCTTAGCAAAGATAAAGAGTTTTTTATGCAAGCAAAAGAGTTTGGTTTTTCAGATAAACAAATTGCATTTTTATTAAATACAACTGAAAAAGAAGTTAGAGAACAAAGAAATAAAGCAGGGATTACTCCAAGTTATGCAGCTGTTGATACATGTGCTGGGGAATTTTATGCTAAAACCCCTTATTTTTATTCATCATATAGTGAGTATTCTGAACTACCAAAAATAGATAAAGATAAAAAATCTATTATGGTATTAGGTGGTGGTCCAAATAGAATAGGGCAAGGTATAGAGTTTGATTATTGCTGTGTTCATGCATCATTTGCATTAAAAGCAGCAGGTTATAACTGTATTATGGTAAACTCTAATCCTGAAACTGTTTCCACAGATTATGATATAAGTGATAAACTTTATTTTGAACCATTAACTATTGAAGATGTTTTACATATTTATGAAAGAGAACAATGTGCAGGTGCTATTGTGCAGTTTGGCGGCCAAACTCCTTTAAATTTAGCATCAGAGTTAGAACAATGTGGTGTTAAAATTATAGGCACAACACCTGATAGTATAGAGTTTGCAGAAGATAGAGATAGATTTCAAAAGTTAATTAATAAATTAAATATAAAACAGCCTGAAAATGGTATTGCTTATAACGAACAAGAGGCGTTAGATATTGCAGATCGTATAGGTTATCCTGTTTTAGTAAGGCCATCATTTGTATTAGGTGGTAGAGGTATGATAATTGCTTATACTCCTGATACATTAAGGAAATATATTAAATATGCAGTATCATTATCAGAAGATAACCCTATATTAATAGATAAGTTTTTAAAAGATGCTTGCGAAGTTGATGTGGATAGTATTTCTGATGGCAATATTACTGTAATAGGTGGTATTATGGAACATGTTGAGCCGGCTGGTATCCATTCTGGTGATTCTGCTGCTGTTATACCTACTATGACTTTAAGTGAAGAAATATTAAATATCATAAGAGAGCATACAAAAGCTATTGCAAAAGAATTAAAAGTATGTGGCCTTATGAATATTCAGTATGCTGTTTATAATAATCAAGTTTATATAATAGAGGCTAACCCTAGAGCTTCAAGAACGGCACCTTTTGTAAGTAAATCCATAGGAACACCACTTGTTAAATATGCTGTTAGATGTATGTTAGGAGAAACTTTAGAAGATATTGGCTTTACAGAGGAGATTATTCCACCATATACAACTGTAAAAGAAGCAGTATTTCCATTTTCTAAATTTATGGGAGCAGACATTATCTTAAGCCCTGAAATGCACTCAACAGGGGAAGTTATGGGTATGGATTATAATAAAGGGCTTGCTTATTTAAAATCACAAATTGCTTCCGGTGGTAAACTACCTGAAAGAGGTAATGTATTTGTATCACTTAATAATAAAGATAAAGCTAGAGCAGTTCCATATATTAAAGATTTAGCAGAGCTAGGGTTTAATATTTATGCAACTGAAGGAACATCTACTATGCTTTATGATAATAATATAAAATCAAATGCTGTATTTAAAATATCAAAAGCACGTCCTAATTTAGTGGATTTAATTAATGATAACCAAATACATTGGATTATTATGACTAGAGAAGAAGGTGAAGATGCAGTAATTGATGAAATAAAAACTCGCTCTATTGCCATATTAAAAGGGCTTCCTATGACATCTACTTTTTCAGGAATAGTAGCAGCAGTAGATGGTTTAAAAGAGAAAGTGGATTTTGGAAGATTTGAAGTATATTCTTTACAAGAATACCATAGAAAAATAAAATTAAAATCATAAGTAAATTAATAGGGGAAATAGTTTTCCCCTATATAATAAACTATGAATAAATATGATATATTTTAGAAATTTAAAAAATTATGCTTGATTAAAATTTAAAAAAATCATATTATCTATTTCAAATTTATAAATAAGGAATTAAATAATGTTAAGTTCAGTGTTAGTTGAAGGTTTAATTTATGCAATAATGGTATTAGGTGTATTTATTACATTTAGAATACTTGATTTTCCAGATTTAACGGTTGATGGGTCTTTTGCAACAGGAGCTTGTGTAGCGGCCCTATGTATTATTAATGGAACAGATATGTATTTTACACTTATAGCAGCATTAGTTGCAGGTGTTATTGCAGGTGTTTTCACAGCACTTTTACATACATTACTTAAAATTCCAAACCTTCTAGCCGGTATTATAACCATGACCATGCTTTATTCAATTAATACACGGATAAATAGTGGTAAATCTTATGAACCATTAACAGATATTTCATATAAAGATAATATGATTGTTCCAACAGTATCAAATGATATTGTTTCATTTTTATCAAAATTTGGTATCACTTTTGATGAAAGCATTGCATTAACTGTTGGTATGTTTATATTTTTCTTAATTTTTGTTTTATATATCAAACTTTTACTTGATATATTTTTTAGAACAGATTTAGGTATATCTCTTGGTGCTTTAGGTTCTAATGAACAAATGATACTTTCCCAAGGAATGAATCCTAATGTATTAAAAGTTATAGGTGTAGGGCTTTCCAATGGGCTTGTAGCATTAAGTGGTGCTTTATATGCTGAATTTTCAAGTAGTGCTAATGTTCAAATAGGACAGGGAACGATTATTATAGGCCTTGCAGCAGTAATGATAGGCGAGTTTATTATTCGTTCAAATAAAATCTGGCTTATAACTATTGGTGTGATTATTGGTTCTATTATATATAAAGGTATTGTTTATTTAGGTATATCCTATGGTTATGATATAGGTTTTGACCCTAATGACTTAAAACTTATTACAGGGCTTTTAATTATTGTAATTATTGTATTAAGTAATATGAGGAAAAAGAAAAAAGGTAAACTAATATCATTAGATAAAGTTGAACAAGAGTCATTAAAACCGTTTAATAAAGTTATTAATTTCTTTAAATTAATTGGTTCTTATATAAATAAAGTAGTAGATTTATTTATTGATAAAACATATAAATTTTGGTTTGCTACTCTTTATTTAGCATTTGTATTTTTTCCATTTAAAACTCTTTATATATATTCAAGTGATAATATAGCTTTATTTTATGTTGTATTAGCTTTATTTGTATTATCACAAGTATTGCTTTATTTATTTGTTACAAATAAAAGTATATTTAAACATAAAGCAGGAAAACTTCATACAAACGGTATAAATAAACGCAGTGAAGCATTATCAGATGATAATTTAGATAGAAACCATGGTGATAATATTTTAGTATTAGAAAATATCTCTAAAACCTTTTTTGAAGGCACAGCAGATGAAAAACATGTGTTAAAAGATTTATCACTTACAATAAATAAAGGTGATTTTATAACTATTATCGGTTCAAATGGTGCCGGTAAATCTACATTATTTAATGTAATAGCAGGCACATATAAACCAAGTGGTGGTAAAATAGTATATAAAAATAGAAATATAACAAAAATGAAAGAATATTTAAAATCACATTTTATAGGCAGAATATTCCAAAACCCATTACTTGGCACAAGTGGAGATATGGCACTTGAAGATAATATGATTTTATGCCGTAAAAAAGGATTTAAACTTCCAGTTATTAGTTTAAATAAAGAAATAAGACATGATTTTGCCACTCATGTATCACGCCTTAATATGGGGCTTGAAAATAGGCTTTCAGATAATGTAGGGTTATTTTCTGGTGGGCAAAGGCAGGCTTTAACATTATTAATGACAGCTATTAGTCATCCAGAACTTGTATTACTAGATGAACATACAGCAGCACTTGACCCAGATAACTCTAACAGAGTAATGGACTTAACTTTACAGTTAAGAGAAGAATATGGGCTTACAATGATGATGATTACTCATAATATGCAACATGCTATACAATATGGTAATAGGTTATTAATGATGGATAATGGAGAAATAATTCTTGATATATCTGGCGAAGAAAAGAAAAATTTAACAGTGGAAACATTAATGGAAAAATTTAAAACTATTCGTAAAGGCCAGATAACAGATGAAAAATTATTATTAGCAAGGTAATATATGTTTTTTAGCGATTTTTTTAGAGGCTTTTTATTAGAATTAGGCTTTGTAATGACTGTTGGTTTACAAAGTGCATTTATATTAAAACAAGGAATTCGTAGGGAACATGTAGTAATTGCAGTATTAACATGTTTTTTTGGTGAAACATTACTTGTTTCAATAGGTATTGCAGGTATGGGGGCATTAGTTAATTCCATACCAAAACTATACCAAATAATTACAGGTATTGGGATTATTTTTTTATTTTTTTATGGTTTAAAATCTTTCTATGCTGCTATAAAAAATAATGATTATATAGAAATAGATAATACAGAAAAAGGTGCAGTTACTAGCAAAGAAGTGTTATTATCAGGCCTTGCATTTGCATTATTAAACCCACATGTTATTATTGATACTACGTTAATGGGTAGTTTAGCAGCTAATTTTTACCCACATCAATGGGTATTTGGAGCAGGTGTAATAAGTGCTGCATTTGTATGGTATGCTTTTTTAGGGACTATGGGAACAACATTAGCAAAACCATTAAACAGTGCAAAAACATGGCGAGTTATTAATATTATTATAGGCATAATCTGTATTTATATGGCATTTATGTTTATGAAAAATTTTAATAATCCAAATCATGAGCATAACCATGTAAATTTATTTAATATATTTGGTATTGAAAGCACTATTTTGGAAGATATTCATCATGACAATGACAATGAGCATGAAAATGAACACTAAAATTTAAAAGTTATTTTTTAAATATTTTAATAATATGATTAATTGTAATAATTAGTGCTATTAAAGAAGGGGATGTGTATATTAATATTGTTCCTAGTTGCGAAATATCTTGTATAATATAATGGATTATAATAATTAATTGAAACAGTCCAAGTGAATATATATGTATATAGATAATAGATAAAAGGTTTTTAGAAAACTCTTTTCTTTTATCTAATTCTTGATTTTCTTCTTTTTGCTGATTTTTTATTTTTAATTTTGTTTCTTCTGATAAAGAATCAATATCCACATAGCTTAATTTTAATTTATAGTCATAATTTAGGATTATATACATAATAATAAGGATAATAAGTGATAAAGTAAAAATCACAATCCCATTAAATATATCTATTATATTTTTAGAAGATATATAAGTATAAACAATGTAAGCCACTAATAGAATAATTAAATATTTAAATACTGTTTTATATTTCATATAAATAATATAGACTAAATTTCTATATTCTTCAAGTAGATATAGTATTATAAAAGTTGATAAATAAAATGTATAATTATTATTTATAAAAACAATAAAATTATTGATTTTTTTTATAATCCTAAATAACATATAAAAAAAATATAGGAGAAGTATTATGAAAGTATATGATAATATTTTAGAATTAATAGGTAATACACCTATTTGCTAAAATAGAATTTTTTAATCCATTTTCTAGTGTGAAAGATAGAATTGGCTATGCTATGATAGAGGATGCAGAAAAAAAAGGCTTATTAAATAAAGATAGTGTTATAATTGAACCAACAAGTGGTAATACAGGTATTGCTTTAGCAGGTGTTGCAGCTATAAAAGGTTACAGGATTATTCTAACAATGCCAGAAACTATGAGTATAGAAAGACGAAGGCTTTTAGTAGCTTTAGGTGCAGAAATTGTTTTAACAGAAGGTGCAAAGGGTATGGCTGGAGCTGTTGCAAAAGCAGAGGAATTAGCAGGCAGTATGCAAAATGCGTTTATGCCACAGCAATTTAATAATGAAGCAAACAGTATGTGTCATTTTAATAATACAAGTAAAGAAATTTATAATGATATGGATGGCAATATTGACTATTTTGTATCAGGAATAGGAACAGGTGGCACAATTACAGGCACAGGAAGATATTTAAAAAGCAAAAATGAAAATATTAAAATAATAGCTGTGGAACCTTTTTCATCTCCTGTATTATCAGGTGGTAAAGCAGGTCCCCATAAAATACAAGGGATAGGTGCTGGTTTTGTTCCTAAAGTTTTAGATAAAACAATATATGATGAGATAATACAAATAACAAACGAAGAAGCTATGGATATGGCTAAATTACTTGCAAAAAATGAAGGTATTTTAGCAGGTATTTCTTCAGGAGCAGCAATTCAAGCAGCTTTAAAAATAGCTAATAGGGAAGAAAGTAAAGGCAAAAATATTGTAGTATTTTTACCAGATACATTTGAGCGTTATTTATCAGTATTATCAGATTAAGAAGGTTATTTTGGATAATAAATTACGTAAAAAAGCAGAGCAAATATTATTAGAAACGCCAGATATTTCATCTGGTGTTCTTGCTAAATTACTTCATATAGATGAACGTCAGGCCCGAAAGATTATAAAAAATTTGCCTTATGATATGATAACAGATAATATTAAGGCTATGAAGAAGTTACCAAAACCTACCAATGAAAAAATATCTTCTAATGGTGTAGGTATGACTTTAAGGGGTAGTATATCAATTCATCTTGATGGTTATGGTTTTTTTATACCCGATAACAAAAATATAGATGATGCTTTTATCCACCCTAAAAAACTAAAAAATGCAGCTCATGGGGATATATGTCTTGCACGTATTGGAATATATAAAGGTAAACGTGAAGCAGAAGTAGTGCAGATAATAGAACGTGGAATAGAAAATGTAGTAGGAGTATGTGAAAAACATAGAAGAACTTTAAGAGTTATACCTTTTTCAAGACATTTTCAAGGCCATATTATTATAAAAAATAATAATGGTTATGAAAATGATGATGTTGTAATATGTAAAATAGAACGTTATCCTAGTCAGCATAATTTTGCAACAGGTAAAATTATAAAACGTATTGGAACATTAAGTGATAAAGATATTGATAACCAAATTGTAATGTATAAATATGGCTTAACAAAAGATTTTCCAAAAGAAGTTCAGTTAGAATGTAAGGATATAGAAACAGGTAAATTTAAAATAAATAAAAAGAATATAACTGATTTTAGGAACATTTATACTGTTACAATAGATGGCGATACAGCAAGAGATTTTGATGATGCCATAAGCGTATTTAAAAAAGATGAAAATTATGAGCTTTATGTTCATATAGCCGATGTTTCAAGGTATGTAACACGAGGTAGTTTTTTAAATAAAGAAGCAATAAGTAGAGGAACAAGTATTTATTTTCCAGAGTTTGCTATCCCTATGTTACCAGAATTTTTATCAAATGGGGTATGTTCACTTGTTCCACATGAAGATAGATATACAGTAACATGTAAAATAACCTTTAATAAATATGGTGAAAAACAGGAAGTATCATTTTATAGGTCAATTATTAATAGCAACCATAGGTTTACATATAACTATGTGAATGATATATATGGTGGGTTAAAAGAAGATGATGATAATTTATTACATCCTTTTTTAAATACAGCAAAAGAGCTTGCAGATATATTAATAAAAAAACGTATTAATGATGGTGTAATAGAGTTTGATTTACCAGAAACAGAATTTATTTTTGATGATAAAGGGGAAGTATTAAATATAAAACCAAGAGAGAGAGGTTATGCAGAGCGTCTTATAGAATGTTTTATGATATCTGCTAATGAAGCAGTAGCTGAATATTTTGAAAATAATTCATTAAAGGGAATATATAGAGTTCATGGAGAACCAGATGTTAAAAAAATAGAAGACTGGGTGGAAATGGCAAAAAATTTTGGTTTAAAAGTGCCACCAATAGAATATCCTATAACTTCTGACTTAATATCAGAATATAGTAAAATAGCTTCGTTATCAAAACATGCAGACCTATTAAGCTCACTTTTAATACGCTCTATGATGCGAGCAGAATACACTGTTGAAAATCAAGGTCATTTTGGTTTAGCATCTAAAGCATATACTCATTTTACAAGCCCTATACGTCGTTACCCTGATTTATTAGTTCATAGGGCATTACTTTCAGGGCTTGGGCTTGGTAGTATTAATGAACCATTAGAAGAACTTAAAGAGCTTACCTCACATTGCTCAAAAAAAGAAAGGTTTGCTCAAGACGCAGAACATGATATTAACGCATTTAAAAAGTTGGAATATATTTCTAACCATTTTGATGATTATTTTGAAGGTTATATAAATAGAATTACAGGTAACGGTATATTTATATATATTGAAAAATTATTAATGACAGGTTATGTGGATTATAGTTATATAGAAAAGGATATATTATATAAACAT
>CALADT010000014.1 GCA_937890655.1 uncultured Mucispirillum sp.
TAATTAATATAATATATTACATATTAAAACATTTGGTTACCTACTATGAATAAATCTTATAAAGAAACTGGCACTAAAATATACGAATTAAAACACTTTGAACAAATACGATTTTTTTTACGTAAAATGTTCCATGAGCCTGATTTTAATGAGCAAAATTTTATATCAGATGGTTACAGTAGAAGAACATTTTATAATATTAAAAAAAATATTGAACTATATTTAGGAAATAATATACAAAAATCCAAACCTGTAGCACATAAAAATACATATATTATTAATGACTTATATAAATTCCCAAATAATTTTTTTGCAGATGCCTATATGTATTCATCATACATAGTAGAAGATATTTATTATTATATTATTTTACTTCAAATATTAGGAAATAATAATGAATTAGAATTTGATACCATATGTGGATATTTTAAAAACCAAATAACTATTGATAAAGAAATTAATATAATAAAACAAAGATTAAATCAATTAGTAGATTTAGGTATTGTTCAAAAAGTAAATAATAAAACATATAAACTAATACCTGATTTATTAAATGAAATTGATGATATACTTAATAATTATAATATTTATGATGCATTATCTTATTTATCAGATATATCTATATTTTATTATAATCATAGTTTTTTATCTACTGCAGGGTATTTCTTATCCAAATCAATTAATCAAAAAAATATTATTGAAAACAATATAGACAGTAACAGCCATTATTTACCAGAAAACAGTATCTTTATATATAGATATAACCCTGTATACAGCACAATAGATAATAATATATTATGGGAAATTGTAAAAGCTGTTAAAGCTAAACAGATGATTACATATGAATATAAAACACAAAATAATGAGACTATAAACTATTCTATAATCCCTGTTGCTGTTATTATTGAATATGAATACGGCAAACAATACTGCTACGGATACAGTGAAAAGTTACAAAGCTATATTACACCAAGGCTTGATATGATGTCGAATATTAAAATTACTAACCATGTAGGTAACCATGCATATTATAACACACCAAAATTTATAAACAAAGTATGGAATATTTCATCAAAAGAAACAAAAGAGAAAGTAGAAATATTATTTAGTATTCCTAAAGATAAAAAAGCGTTACTACGTCGTTTAGAAAATACAAAACGTTATGGCAATTTAGAAAAAAATAAAGACGGCACATATACTTTTACCATAGAAGTCTATGACAGTCTTGAACTTGTGCCCTGGGTAAACGGTTTTGGCAAATATGCAGTAGTCAATAAAAATGTATCCCCTGCTCTTTATAATAAAGTTATTGAACACACTAAAAAATTACAGGAAGCATATGGAATTATTTAATAAATATAGGAATAAAGATTTTTATTATTTTGTAAACATTATAAACAAGTATATTCTAGGATATGACAATATAATTATTGATGATATAAAAAACTACTTACACCAAACAAAATCTTTTCAAAATATGGTAGATTTTATAGATGGTAAAGATAAAAAATATCAGCTTTTTATAAAAAATAATGATAATAAAACATTTAGTTTAAATGATATAATAGACTGGGATACATATGATGATAATAACGAAGTTCATACTATACCTGTAATATTATCATATGTGGAACGTGCATGGCTTTATTATATTATGAATGATAATAAAATGAGGCTTTTTCTAGATAATGATATTATAGAAAAAATAAAAAATTTGCTTTTAGAAAACGAACCTGATTTGCCATACCCATTAAGTAATAAGGATATTTATCATCAAAGGTTAAACAATAACCCGCCATATTATTATACTAATGATGAAATAAAAAATTTCCGTTCTATTTTAAAAGCATTAAAAAACCATAATTACATTAAACTTACCAATAATGCAGATAATGGAATATGCTATAAAGATTCTACTGTAATACCTTATAAAATAGAATATAACTATCAGCAGGAAACATTCTCTATTACCTGCTTAAATAAAGAAAAAACAGAAATAATACGTATGTTTTTTACAAATTTATCAGATATAGAAGTTTTAGAAAAACAATATAATAAAAAAGAAATAGAGGAAATAGTAACAAAGTTACTAAATAATATACGAAAAGAGATTGTTATAGAAATAGATAGTAATGATAATGCACAGCAACGTTGTGCCTATTTGTTTGCAAACTATGAACGGCAGATATATAAAAAAGATAATAAAATATATATGAAAATAGAATATTATCAAGAATATCAGTATGAAGATATTATATATAATATTTTATTTTTAGGTAAATACGTAAAAGTAGTTGCACCGAAAAATATAGTAGAAGTAATAAAAAACATTATAGCAGAAAAAATAAATAATTATGCATTATAAGCATTATTAATATTAGTTATTTTATCTAGATATTTTACTAATTTGTTTTCAATATCTTTACCAAAAAAATAATTTTTTTCACCATATCGCAGGAAAATACTTTTATTCATTTGAATAGATATAAATATAGGTTTTGCATAGAGCCCGCCACATTGTTCTGTAACACTATGTATTTTTTCTATATGATCATGTTTTGTGTTGCCACTTTTACATTCTATAATATATAAATTAAGTCCGTCAGTAAAAACCACATCTAACTCATGAAAAAAGTCGTTAGATTTTTGGCTTATTAACTTAATCCCTGTCCTTAAATCATATATATTTTTATGTTTATGTTTTTTACGGTATTCATCTACTATTGTAAAAATATATTCTTCAAACCATAATCCATTCATATACTGTATAAAATCAATATCTTTATATTCACAAATAACATTTTCTATTTTTATTTTATAGTTCATCCTATTTTTATATTCTAAAATATTTATATGGTTATATGCACCACTTAAAAATGAATCTGAACTATTATTTTTATTAATAGATTTATACTTTTCAATAACTTTTTTAGTATCATTACTATATTTAAATAATAAACGAGCCATACTTTTATGTTTATCAGAAATATTACTTCTTCCTTTGTCACAAATAGAATATATTTCTTTTCCCAAATCTAAAAAAGTATCTAGCTTATCTATAGTTTTAATATCATACATTACAGATTTATTTATACATAAAAGTTTTCTGTTTTGTGTATCAAAATAATAAGCATCTGCATTATATTTATTACATATATCATACACTGCAAAGCCCATTATTTTAGTGCCACTTGTAAGGTTAAATGCTATTTTTTTGTTTTGGTTATTTTGTAAATATTTTTCAATATTTTCTTTTATATTATTAATATTATAGGCATCCACAAGTATAGTATCAAATTTATAATCTAGGTTTAAAAGCTGCTGACAATAAGTTTTATTATATTCTTTAGTATGAATAAAAATATGTTTTTTTGAAGTAATATTCTGTATGCCTAATAAATTAGGTATCTGTTGTTTACCTACAAGATGAAATACTAAATCATAATTATTATCCATAACCCACCCTAAAGTTTATCTTGATTATCCTAACAAATATAATAAACTTTGTAAACCAAAAAGTGCAAGTTTTTTTCAATTATAAATTCCAAAAACGATTGCAACAGATAAAATAAAAAAAGTGGTTGTTAAA
>CALADT010000015.1 GCA_937890655.1 uncultured Mucispirillum sp.
TAGTCATATATTGTGGTTTATTTATTGTCCCTTTCCTACCAATTAAAACAGAAGGTTTATCATATAAGAAATTATTTGTTGTTCCAATTTGTCCTCCTGTGCCTAAAATAGGATATTTACCGTTGGGACACTCTATTAACTTCTGATCTTTCCCACTTTTTACTTTTAAAGTAGAATGTTTTATACTGACACTTGTTATTAATGATTCAAAAAATTTATGGTTTTTATTACCAATAATAATACCTGCATAAAGAAATAAAAATAATACTATAAGATTAATTTCTTTTTGCTGGAATACTGATTGAAATGACTGTATAAGTAAAAACCCTAAAACTAAAAAAGCTATTCCTATTAAAAGAGATGAAATAATACGGTAACTTTTAATACCACCTAACACTACATCTAATAGTAATATACCAAGCACTGCAACACCGGCATATAAAAGCGACATATAAAGATTAATACCCATACTTTGTCTAAATAAAATAAATACTAAAAAAACAGCTATTGCATAAATTAACCTAAATAAAATCATTATCTAACCTCAGTCTATATAAATGGGGATACAACACCCTTTAGTATAATGGATGAAAAATAAAAACCAATAATTGCAATTAATGCAGAAAAATCTATAAACCCAACAGGTGGAATTAACTTTCTTAATGGTTCAAGAACTGGTTCAGTAATAACATATATAAACTGAACTAAAATATTTCTAGGGTCAGGACTAACCCATGAAATTAATGCTCTAACAATCAATATAATGCTCATAAGATATAGTAAATTAAAAATATTATATGCACCTAAGGCAAAACATGAACCAAGTAAAGAAAGTAAATTACCAGCATTTTGGTAAATAATAATATTAAATACAGTATTTATAATAAACGATAAAAATGTAAATAGCACATAAACAACTATAATTGTTGGTATTACTATTTTACCACTATTTATAGGAATAAAAACTCGTGTCATTTTTACCCATGGTAGGCCAAGCATATAAAAAAAGTAGACTATTTGCCCTCTAACAGCTAAACTACCAAATATAATAAAAACTATATATAATGACATAAAAAAGAAAACATAATCATTAAAAATTTTGTTTAAATTTAATAAAAACTCAATGGAAGTTGAAGCTATACTATATAACAATGAGCTTACAATAATAAGAGATATAATCCATAAAGGGATATATGACTTACCATTTTTTTTAGGTAAAACGGGATTTGTAATTTTAGCTATAACTCGTCCAAACTGAGAAAATGTTGTATCCTGTATAGACATAACATAACGTAACAATAATATTACAATATATATTTTAGATAACCAAACAATTAAAGTCATTAAATATGTTTCCTCCCGTATATATTAAAGACTTACTATAATGAACTAAAAAACAAAAAATTTCAATAGTTTTAAACTCTTTTTCCAAAAATATTTGTTCCTACCCTTACTAAAGTAGAACCAAATCTTATAGCCTCTTTATAATCATGGCTCATTCCCATAGACAATGTATTAAAAATATCACTTTTATATTGATTAAATAATAATTCAGCTTTTTCAAAATATTTTAAATTTTTAGTAACATCTTCTTCATATGGTGGCATAAACATAATACCTTTTACAATAATATTACTGTATTTTAAAGCATTTTCTATAAAATAAGGTAAAGATTTTTCTTTAATACCATTTTTTTGTATTTCATTTGCAAGATTTATTTGAATAAGGATTTCTTGTTTTTTGTTATATTCTAAAGCATAATTATTTATTAAAGGTAATACATCTATTCTATCAACAGAGTGGATTAAATCAAAATACTGCACAATTTTTTTTAATTTATTAGTTTGAACTTTTCCTATAAAATGAAAAGATAAATCATTGTATTTATTAGATAAATATTCAATTTTTAAAAGTGCTTCCTGAACTTTGCTTTCACCAAATAATAAAACATTATTATAAGCTAATTCATCCATTTTTTCCACACTTTGATTTTTTGAAACAGCTAATAAAGAAACATTTCTACCATATTTTAAGGCTGTTTCATTTATATCTTGTAATATTAATTTATAATTTTCAAAAACATAACCCATTATAAACTTACCCTTTCAATAGTTGTAACCATTCTTCCTGTTTTACCATTTTCTTTTCTATATGAATAAAATTCACTATTACAACATGATGAATAATCAGTAATTTCAATATTATCAATAGATAAACCATTATATACTAAAGCATTGCTTGCAAGTTTTTTCATATTTAATAAATAATGTGTGCTATCTTTTTTAATTAATGCTGTTTCTGGGTTATATTTATGATTTAATTGTGAAACTAAATCCTCTTGAACTTCATAACATTTTTCACAAATTCCTGCACCTATATAAGCATATTGAACTACATCATTATATTTTTGAAATAGTTTAAAGGCATTATCTATTATAGAATTATTTAAACTTCTCCAACCACAATGTAAAGATGATATACACCTATTTCCTGCAAGCATAACAGGTAAACAATCTGCTGTTATAACACCAAGTGGTAAATTAAACTCTGTGGAAAATAATCCGTCTGCTTTAGAAAATAATACACTTGCATAATTATTATGGCTTACCTCTAAAACATCATTTCCATGAACTTGATTTAAAGTGATAATGTTACTTGTATTTATAACATTCTCATAATAATGATAATTTTTAATAACATTCATAATATCATCACCTGTAAAATAGCCCATATTTAAACTATCATATGGAGTATCAGAAAATCCATTATACCTTGTTGATGTATAAATTTTAATACCTTTTGGTGATTTATTAGCACTAATATATGATTTATTATCCATGATCCCCTATTCCTTATTATATAAACATGATTTTAATTTATTGTATTTATGTTCGCTGGTTTCAAAAACTGCATTACCATATATAGTTACAGAGGGTATATTTGGTGGAGAATATTTAGTATCTTTATTATATACGCTATATTTTCCATTTTCATTTAAGACTATACCCATAATACGAATAGTCATATTCATACCCATTGTATGAAAATTATGGCTTTCTATACGTTTACTATTACCCGTAAAAATCATGCCGTCTTTATAAAATGTTTTATCTGTAAAATTAAGCATACCACATAATTTTTGTTCATATGTATCTGCTTTATAAACATTTAATACACAACTACCTATGGTTATATTATCTTCATAAAATAAAACTTTACTACAATCTGGCATTTGTGCATATGAATTTATGAAAGATAAATGAAATAGTATCAGTATTAATAGAAATAATTTTTGCATTTTTGTTCTCCATTATTTAAAACTTATAAGTATAATAAATTCCAAATGAATGTTCCCCACTATTTGATGAATGTGAGTTTAACTCTAAAAAATTTTGGTTATGTTCATATGTATAACCTACATATATAAACTTATAACCTAATTTAAATGTATTATTCCACTTAATAGAATAATTAGTTTCATTTGCAATATTATTATTAGGACTTGTTGCAAATATATATTTTAACCAAGAGGAATAAACTATTTCTATACCATTTTTAAAAGCATAAATAGGCACTTCATAAGCTACATTTAACATAAACCCATCAAATGAATCTTCATTCCTACCATAATATGCTTGGTTATATCGTGCATATAAGTTGGTTTTAAAGTATGAAAATAGTGGAATATTAAAATCAACTCCTATACCAATATAGTGCTGTAATAAATCTTTTGAATCAAAAGTAAAATCATAGGCTATTAAAAAATCTTTAAAAATAAAGCTTTTATCTATTTTCTTTTTTGCAAGCCATACTAATGATATTCGTGGATTTATTTCCCCATATAAATAGTTATTTATATTACCAAATACAAATTTTCTATCATCAAATAGAAAAAATATATCGTGAATATCAATATAACCATTAAAGTTAAAAAAATTATATGTAAAATTTATACCTATTGTGTTAACAGTATCTTCCTTTTCTTTACCATAAGGGTTAGGCATTTTCATATTATATGTCATAGAAGTATATACATTTCCACTATATTTTTTCTCATTATTATATATTTGTGCATATAAATGTAATGGCAATAATAAGAATAAACACACTACCAATATAAATTTATACATATAACTTAATCTATTTTAAACTCACCATTTTTTATTTGTTCTTTTAATTTACGTTTAAGAACTTTTCCTGTTGCTGTTAATGGAAGCTCATCAACAATAAAAATATGTTTCGGTGTTTTAAAGGCTGCTAAATTAGATTTTAAATG
>CALADT010000016.1 GCA_937890655.1 uncultured Mucispirillum sp.
GTTATTTTCTCAGTATGGTAAAGTTGATTCTGTTGCTTTTGTAAAAGATAAAGATAGTGGTAGGTTTCGTGGATTTTGTTTTATTAATATGGAAGATGAAGATTCTGTAAAAGCCATAGAAAAGTTAAACAAAACTTCTTTTGCAGGAAGAATTATAGAAGTTATGCCTGCTAATCTTAAAAAAAGAAGAAAGAAAAATAATTCAACTATTCTATAACTTATTGTATAGTATGATTAGTAGCTGTATTAATATTACTATGTTTTTTTGTATTAATATATAATAGTAATAATAATTATCAGAAGTTTTATCTAAATTTGTTAAAAAATAAGTTTATAATTTATGCATATTAATTGATAATACATATTAATAAGAAAAACAATATGTTATAAATTATCTTTATAAATAAAGAGTTTTGTTGATATAACAAATATTTATTATCAATAAGTTTTCTATTGACTTGTATTAATATATGGTATATTAATATGATAATAATTGTGCAGTAGGTATGGGGATTTGAGAGAGGAATTAACTTCTAGTCTTGAAGATTATTTAGAAACAATATATTTGATAATATCTGAGAAAGCGGCTGTTAGGCCAAAAGATATTGCCAAACGTTTAAATGTGTCCAATGCTTCCGTTACTGGAGCCTTAAAAACATTATCTGACAAAGGAATGATTAATTATACACCATATGATATTATTACCTTAACCCATCAGGGTAGGGAAGTAGCTATGGATGTTGTAAGGCGTCATGTTCTTTTAAAGGACTTCTTTGTTCATGTTTTAGGTGTTTCAGAGCAGGAGGCTGATAGTGCAGCATGTGCTATGGAACATGGAATATCTAGCACTGTTTTAGATAAATTAGCAAAATTTGCTGAGTTTATTGAAATATGTCCTAGAGGTGGTACTGAATGGTCAAATGGTCGTTTATCTTTTTGTGATAAAGCTATTTCTTTAGATATATGTGAGAATTGCGTTTCTACTGTTGCCGAAAAAGTTCATGAAAATTATAGCAAACAACTTAATGGAGGTCGTATTGTGAAGAAGTTAAACGATGTTCTTCCAGGAGAACGCTGTAAAGTGGTTAAAATTACTTCTAAAGGTAATTTATTTAAACGTATTACAGAAATGGGTCTTACAACTGGAACGATAATTGAAGTTGAGAGAGTGGCACCACTTGGTGATCCTGTGGAAATGAAAGTAAAAGGTTATCATCTTTCTTTAAGAAAAGACGAAGCTTCTAAAATTGAAGTAGAAATGATATAATATATTTTTTTTGTTTAAATTTAGGTATAACTAAAGTTTTTAAAGATACCAAATTTTACTTTATGAGGTTAAAAAATGAGTGAAAATATTACTATAGCTCTTGCTGGTAACCCTAATGCTGGTAAGACAACTATATATAATGCTTTGACAGGTGCAAGGCAGCATATTGGTAACTACCCAGGTGTTACAGTTGAAAAAAAAGAAAGTTTTATAACATATAATAACCAAAGTGTTAAAGTTATTGACTTACCTGGAACATATAGTTTAACAGCTTATTCTGTTGAAGAAGTTGTTGCTAGAAATGTTATTATTAATGAAAAACCAGATGTTGTTGTAGATATTATAGATTCTTCAAACTTAGAAAGAAACTTATATCTTGCTGTTCAATTAATGGAATTACGTATTCCTCTTGTTTTCGTATTTAATATGAAAGATATGGCACAAGAAATGGGTATAAAAATTGATGTAGATAAATTATCTAAATTACTTGGAGTGCCTATTGTAGAAACAGTTGGTAGCAAAGGTGATGGTGTAAAATTAATTTTAGATGAAGCCATTAAAGCATCTCAAAAACGTGATGTTAATTATCCTACTATAACATATGATCAAATTATAGAAAAATATATTACATCTGTTGAATCTCTTGTAAAACAGCATGCAACAGGTCTTGAAAACTACAATACTAGATGGATTTCTATTAAACTTTTAGAAGGTGATTCTGATGTTAAAAAATTAGTGCCTTCTCCTATTATTGATGAAGAAATTAAAAGAGCAGAAGTAGAAATTGAAAAAATATTAGGGGACACTACTGAAACTGCTATTGCAAGTGCAAGGTATGGGTTTATTTCTGGAGCTTGTCAAGAATCTGTTAGTACGACAGTAGAAGCAAGGCATAATATGAGTGATGCTATTGACTCCGTATTAGTAAACAGGGTGCTTGGTATTCCTATATTTTTAGGTTTAATGTATTTAGTTTTCCAACTTACATTTACCTTAGGCGATCCTTTTATGGGCTGGATTGAACAATTTTTCGGCTTTTTAGGCGATCAAGCTAGTATGCATATAGAACATGAATTATTAAATTCTTTAATTGTTGATGGTATTATTGGTGGTGTTGGTGGTGTAATTGTATTTTTACCAAACATTATTTTCTTATTTATTGCTATTGCAATTTTAGAAGCAAGTGGTTATATGGCACGTGTTGCGTTTATTATGGATAAATTAATGCATAAAATTGGCCTTCATGGTAAAAGTTTTATTCCATTTTTAATTGGTTTTGGTTGTTCTATTCCTGCTATTATGGCAACAAGAACATTAGATAACCAACGTGATAGAATTCTTACTATGCTTGTAACACCATTTATGAGCTGTGGTGCAAGACTTCCTATTTACCTTTTAATTATACCTGCATTTTTTGAAAAAAATCAGGCATTAATATTATGGATTATTTATTTAATAGGTATTGTATTAGCTATTATTATAGCAAAAATTTTAGGTATGACTGTATTAAAAGGTGAGGCTACACCATTTGTTATGGAGCTTCCACCATACCGTGTTCCAACATTAAAAGGTGTTTTAACTCAAATGTGGGAACGTAGCTGGTTATATCTTAAAAAAGCAGGTACAATTATCCTTTTTATCTCAATAGTTATGTGGGCTTTAACTGTTTTCCCAAGATTTCCAGAAAGCGAAGCTGCAAAATATGAAGATAAACTTCCAACTTTAGAACAAGTTGTTGAAGAAAAAACTCAAGCATTAGAAAGTTTAGGATATATAATTGCTACTGAAGAAAATGAAGCAGAAGCTGAAGAAGCTAATGCTAAATTAGGTAAAGAAGTATTAGCAAAAGCAGAAGTTTTAACTGCTGAACTTGATGAAGCAAACGAAAACTTAGAAAGTGTTCTTGCAGAATACTCTGAAGCAGAATTAGAATATAGCACTGCTGGAAGAATAGGTAAATTTATAGAACCTGTATTAAAACCACTTGGTTTTGACTGGAAAATAGGCACAGCATTAATAGGTGCATTTGCTGCTAAAGAAGTATTTGTTGCACAAATGGGTATTGTTTACTCTCTTGGTGAAGTAGATGAAGATTCTGATGCTTTAAGAACTAAATTACAAGAAAACTATACACCACTTGTAGGTTTTGCTATTATGGTATTTGCACTTCTTAGTGCACCTTGTATGGCAACATTTGCGATTGTAAAAAGAGAAAGTAACTCTTGGAAATGGGCTTTCTTCCAATTTATTGGTATGACACTTGTTGCATATGTTGTAACTCTCCTTATATACCAAATAGGCAGGTTATTTGTATAGTTATAAAGGAGGCTTTATGGTAGGTAATATTATTGTTGCACTAATAGTTTTATTAGCAGTAGTTATTAGTATTAGAAAAGCATATAAAACATTATCCGGTAAATCAGGCTGTGGTTGTGGCTGTGGCTGTGGTGATTCAAAAGGTAGTAACAAAGAATCAAGCTGCTGCTGTGGCTCTACTGGTTGCTCTACTAAAAGCAAATAACTAAAAAATATTGCTCCCTCTTACAAAATAGGAGGGAGTTTTTTTATGTTTTATTATAAAAGTAAAGAATTATTGTATATTAGTAGTTTATTATCTTAACCTTTAAATATCACTTTGTTTAAAACTATAATTTATTTTTTTTATAAGAAAGTTATATATATGATAATATTAATAATTATTATTTTAAAAAATATTCTTCTGTTTGCTTTTGTTTTATGAATATTTAATAAATCATTTTTTTACCATTTATATTAATTATAGTTATAATATATAGTTATGGATTGGTTATATATAAGTTATATTTTTGTTATAAAACATATAGGGTATGTAATAATTTAATGATATTGAATTATTTTTTAACAATTAGATGTATTTATATTTGTACATTTTTTATAAAAAAATATTAATATAATATTGATAATAATTTTAAATAAAAATTAAATTTCTTATTGATTTTCTATAAAAATTCTTTATATTAATTACTTACCACTTTTTAGGAGTACCACTTAATGGCAAGATTTTCTTCTTCAATGCTTGAGCAAATAAGATTAATTAATATAGCCACAATAATTGAACCTTATGTAGAATTAAAAAGCAAAGGAAGGGATTTATGGGGTCTTTGTCCATTTCATAATGAAAAATCACCATCATTTAAAGTCGATGAAGATAAAGGTTTTTTTAAATGTTTTGGCTGTGATTCTAAAGGTAATGGTATAACGTTTATAATGCGTAAACTTGGGTTTTCCTATTATGATGCTGTAATATTTTTGGCAGAAAAATATGGTATTAATGTAGAATTTGATGATGATAATAATTTTCAAACAAAAGGTATAATAACACTTCATGATGATATTCAAAAATTATCTCGTAAATTAATATATACTCAAGAAGGAAAGGAAGCTTATGAGTATATAACTAATCGTAATTTTAATGATAATGATTTAAATGAATTTGGTATTGGGTTTTTATCATCTAATATGGATTATGCTGATATTTTTAAAAAATATAATAAGCAAATATTATATGATTCTGGTTTTTTTAAAGAATCCAAATATGGTGCTCCTTATGCTCGTTTTTTTAATAGGCTTATGTTACCTATAAAAAATATTACAGGTTCTATTGCAGCTTTTGCAGGAAGAAGCCTTGATGGGTCTAACCCGAAATATTTAAATTCAGCAGAAAGCTCTATTTTTCATAAAGGGAATACTTTATTTAATATAGATAAAGCAAAAGATGCTATGAAACAAAATAAACAGGCTTTAATAGTGGAAGGTTATTTTGATGTAATGCGTCTTTATAAAAGTGGGTTTAAATCAGCTGTTGCACCAATGGGAACAGCACTAACAAAAGAACAAATAAGTCTTTTAAAACGATATGCAGAAGAAGTTACTGTTATGTTTGATGGAGATAGTGCAGGGGAAAAAGCAGCTTTTAGAAGCCTTGAAAGGTTTGTAGAAACTAGCCTTTTTCCTAAAGTTATATTTTTACCAACAGAAGATGACCCAGATAGTTTTATATTAAATAAAGGTATTGATAATTTTTATAAACTTTATGAAAAAAGAGAAGATTTGTTTATACATATGATAAAACGGCTTGCTGTATCAGCAGGAAATGATATGACAATAAAGTTAGCACGCTTTAAGTCTGTAAAAGATATGCTTATAAAAATAGAAAATCTTCATTTAAGAGATTATTATATTGATGCTTCTGCAGAAATATTTCAATTAAAGAAAGAAAATGTTTATGAAGAAGTGAATAATAACCGATATAAAAAAAATGTAGCATTAAATAGAGAGAATAAAAAAAGTTTGTATCTTTGTGAAATGGATTTTATAGCTTGTTTATCCTATTTACCTATTGATATTGTAGATGAATTGTTATCAGATATTAGTCTTGAAATGATTAATAATGATGAAATTAAAGAAATTATAAAAAAAATACTTGAATTTTTGCCAAAAATCTCAGATATTAGGCAGATTACGCATGAATTAGGTGATCAATTTGTTGAGCTGGCAATGCGGGAAATTGCAGAAGATAATGCTTATGAAGAAGCATTAAAAAATAAATATCAAATTGAACTTAATTATCTAAAAAAACGTCAGAATGAGTTAATAGAGTTAATGCGTTCAACTACTGACAAAACTCAGCAGATGGCTATACTGCAGGAGTTAAATAGCTTAACAAAACAGATTGCTGGTAAAAATAAGGATGGTGGATAAAGGTTTATGTCTAAAAGGATTAAACAACCTGAAGTGAAACAGCTAATTGCCTTAGGTAAAGAAAAAGGATTTCTAACATTTGATGAAATTAATGAAGCTTTACCAGAAGATGCTGCAAATAGTGATTTTATTGATGAAATAATTACTTTACTAACACAATTAAAAATTGATGTAATGGATAACAAGAGTAAAAAAGGAACTATATTTACAACAAGTGTAGTTATAGATGATGATGACGATGAAGAGGGTATTTCTACTATTGACGGAGAATACCAAGATGATTCAGAGGAAACATTAAGCACTGATGACCCTGTTAGGTTATATTTAAAAGAAATGGGGAATATTCCACTTTTAAATAGAGAAGATGAAGTAAATGTTGCAAAAGAAATTAAAAAAGGGCAGAGAAAAGTTATTAAAGCTATATTATCTTTTCCTTCTACTGCTACAAAGTTTATGGAATTTTCAGAAGGCGTTAAAAATGATACTATGCGTCTAAAAGATATTATTGATATTGAAGATGAAGATATTGAACTTGATCAAATGCATGATGATTTTGATGAGGTTGATGATACTGATGATGAAAACTTAAATGAAGTTAAGGATGAAAAAGAAGCACAGTATAAAGACCAATTAAAAGCACAGTTTTTTGATACAATAGATGAAATAGTTTCAAAACTTAAAAATGATATTGCAGAATCTGAAGCCTTTAGAAAAAATATGAAAAATATGACAAATGATGAAATAAAAGCTGGTAGAGCAAAAATTGAAGCATCTGTGGAAGAATTAACAAATAAACTTTTAGATATTAAAGTTAATTTTAATACTATTAATGAAATATCGCAAGATATTAAAGTGAATTATGAAACAATACAAACAAGTATGTATGAACTTAATAAACTTGCAAAATTATTAAAGATAGATACAAACGCTTTAATATCATTAACTCATATTGAAATAACAGAGGCTGCTTCTCAACAAGGAATGCGTGAAAAAGATATTATTACTATTATTGAAAAACATGGTAATACTATGGTTAAAATTAATGCCCATTATGAAAAAATAGGTATTGATAAAGATGAATTTGAATCCATTTATGAAAGCCTTTTAGAAGGGGAAAGTGTTACCGATAATGCAAAATCTAAACTTATAGAAGCTAATCTACGTTTAGTTGTAAGTATTGCTAAAAAATATACTAATAGAGGTTTACAGTTTTTAGATTTAATTCAAGAAGGTAATATAGGGTTAATGAAAGCCGTTGAAAAATTTGATTATTCAAAAGGTTATAAGTTTTCCACATATGCAACATGGTGGATACGTCAAGCTATAACTCGTGCTATTGCTGACCAAGCTAGAACAATACGTATCCCTGTGCATATGATAGAAACCATTAATAAAATGATGAAAGTTACTAGAAATCTTCAGCAGGATTTAGGCAGGGAACCAACACCGGAAGAAATATCTGCAAAAATGGATATTCCTGTTGAAAAAATTAAAAAAGTTATGAAAATTGCAAAAGAACCTGTTTCTTTAGAAACACCAATTGGCGAAGATGAAGATTCAAGTCTTGGTGATTTTATTGAAGATAAGTCTGCAAAAAATCCGTCAGATGAAGTAACGTATTTAAAATTAAAAGAACATACAAGGAATATTTTAGATACACTTTCTCCTAGAGAAGCAAGTGTATTAAGGCTTCGTTTTGGTATTGATTGTGATTCAGACCATACATTGGAAGAAGTAGGTAAAAAGTTTACTGTTACAAGGGAGCGTATTAGACAGATTGAAGCAAAAGCACTACGTAAATTAAGACACCCTACAAGAAGCCGTATTATGAAAACGTTTACAGATTAATTAATTTACATTAAGGTAGTATTATAAAATACTACCTTTTTTTATTTATTTTAAAAAAAATATTTTAATTAATAATAAAAAATGTTGCAATTTATAATAATATATAGTAAAATCCAACGTAAAATTTTGAAAAGAGGTAGTATGTGAAAATTAGTGCTAGAAACCAATTAAAAGGAACTATTAAAGAAATAGAAGAAGGTGCGGTTAATGCTGTTATAAAAATGGATATAGGTGGTGGTAATATTATTTCTGCTACAATTTCTATGGATGCTGTAAAATCTCTAGGATTATCAGTAGGTAAAGAAGCATATGCAGTAATTAAATCAACTTCTGTAATGGTTGGTGTAGAATAAATTTTAATGCCGAAATGGTGGAACTGGTAGACACGCAGGTTTCAGGTACCTGTGGGGTAAAACCTGTGGGGGTTCAAGTCCCCCTTTCGGCATATAGATTCAGTTTATATTAAATAGGCTATTTTACTTATGCTTATTTAGTATATATTGAAGAAGAATAGTTTGTGAGGTGGTTGTGTAATGGCAATGAATTCTATATATAATATGTTTTCAAGCGATTTAGCTGTTGATTTAGGAACAGCAAATACTCTAATATATGTTAAAGGTCGTGGTGTTGTATCTAGCGAACCTTCTGTTGTAGCAATAAACAGTAATACAAAAGAGATTTTAGCAATAGGGCAGGAAGCAAAAAATATGCTTGGTAGAACTCCAGCAAATATTATAGCTGTTCGTCCTATGAAAGATGGTGTAATAGCTGATTATGATACGACTGAAAAAATGATCCGTTATTTCATATTAAAAGTTCATAATCGTAGAGCCTTAGTTCGCCCACGTATGGTAATTTGTATTCCATCAGGCGTAACACAAGTTGAAAAAAGAGCTGTTAAAGATTCTGCTATTCAAGCTGGTGCTAGAGAGGTTTATCTTATTGAAGAACCTATGGCAGCAGCAATAGGTGCAGGGTTACCTATTCAAGAGCCGTCAGGCAATATGGTGGTTGATATAGGTGGTGGCACAACTGAAGTTGCTGTTATATCTTTATCAGGTATTGTTTATGCCAATTCTGTTAGAGTTGGTGGCGATGAAATGGATGAAAATATAGTAAACTATATTAAACGTCAATATAACTTATTAGTGGGAACAGCAACTGCTGAAGATTTAAAAATGAAATTAGGTTCTGCATTTCCATTAGATAAAGAAATTAAGACAGAAATTAAAGGTAGAGATTTAGTTACTGGTATCCCAAAAACAATAGAGATTTCTGATTCTGAAATTAGGGAAGCATTAAAAGAGTCTATAACAAAAATAGTTGATGCTGTTCGTATAGCTTTAGAACAAACTCCACCAGAGCTTTCTGCTGATATAGTAGATAGAGGTATTGTATTAACAGGTGGTGGTGCATTGCTTAAAAACTTAGATAAACGCCTTTCCCATGAAACAGGTTTACCTATATTAGTTTCAGATGATCCATTGAAAGCTGTTGTTTTAGGTTCTGGTAAAGTTCTTGATGATATTGATTTACTGAGAAAGGTAGCAGTAGAATAATATATGTTTAAGTGGAAAAACCTTTTTCTTGTTGTTTTTATAATACTTGCTATTATAATTATACAAGCGAGAAATGTTAATATAGAAGGTCCATTTAGGGGTTTACTTGGAAATATAGTAAACCCAGTAGTTTATTATACTGATAAAATATTTTCTGGTATTGGAAGTATATGGAATTCTTATGTAAACCTTATTGGTGTTAAAAAACAAAATGATGAATATAAGAAAATCATAGATAACCTAACATTGGAAAATACATTACTTGCAGAAAAATTAAACCAAAGTGAACGTCTTGAATCTTTAATGCGTTTTTATAGAACATACAATTTTGAACAGATTCCTGCGAATGTTATTGGTGTTCATGATGGTTATATTAAAAGTATTACCATTGATTTAGGCCACTTAGATGGTATTGAAAAAAATGACCCTGTTATTGGTTTTCAAGGCCTTGTTGGTAAGGTTTCTACTGTTTATGCAAATACCAGTGATGTGGAAATAATTTTAAATATATCATCTAATGTAAGTGTTATTAATAGCAGAACACGTGTTGCTGGTATAATGCGTGGTGATGGTAAAGGCCGTCTTATGACAGACTAGATGATGTTAGAGAAGGTGATGTATTTGTTACATCAGGACTTGGAATGCTTTTTCCTAAAGGTGTTCGTGTTGGTAAGGTTTCTGAAATTATACAAGATAAAACAGGGCTTTTCCAAAAGGTATATATAGAACAATCAGAAGATTATTATAAACTTGAACATGTATTTATTGCAAAAGATAAAAGATAATAGATATATTTCTATTATATTAATACTAACTATTTGTTACATTATTTCTAATACCTCATTTCATATATTATCAGGTATTAATTATGCTGTTATTATTTTTTTAATCTCTAATAATATAGATGAAAAAACTTATATTCCATATTCTATTATATTTGGTCTTTATTCTGACTTTGTGTTACATTCTTTTATAGGTTTTGGTACTCTTTTTTTTATGGCGGTTTCTTTAACTAAAATGTTTTCAGAACATAAGTTTGATTCAAAATCTCAAATTGGTAAAGTAACCGTTGGATTTTTATCAATAGTAGCATATAACTTTTTTGCTGCTATATTACTTCATTTTAATTTAATATTATCTTTTCCTTTTATTATAAAAACAATATTATTTGATTTTATTTTATATTTAATAATTTTTCTAATTATGGAGTTTAACAGTGCTTTTCGCGTCGTTAAAAGATGACTTACTTGGTTATTATAAAAAAAGAATTATTTTTATATTTATTGTATTTTTAGTATTTTCAATAATATTATTTTCAAGACTTTTTGTATTGCAATTTATACAATATGAACAGCTTTTCGTGGATGCTAATAGAAATAGAACAAAAACTAAAGATATTGTAGCAGATAGAGGGTTTATATATGATTCTAAAATGAATCTATTAGTGAGTAATGAACCTTCATATGATTTAGTTTTAAATAAAGAAGATATAAGACGTGGTGATGATATTATAGGTATGCTTGAAAGAGCAAAAGAAATAGTTGATTTTGATATGGAGTATGTAAAGAAATCACTTAGAGATAATAAAATCCCATCTATTTTAATTAGCCGTGGTTTAAGTATATCAGATATTGCATATTTTGAAGAATATGCTGATAATTTTCCAGGATTAAGTGTTGAACTTCATTCTGTTCGTAAATATACTGACGGTTTAGCATATAGTCATATATTAGGCTATGTTAGCGAAGTTACTCAAGATGATATTGATAAAAACAAAGATATTTATAAACGAGGCAGTAATATTGGCACAATGGGTGTTGAATTAGAATATGAAAATGAACTTCGTGGCAGGTCTGGTTATATGGTTGTGGAAAGAGATGCCCGAGGAAGAATTGTTGATATTTTAAAGAAAAACCCTGCTATTGCAGGAAATGATATTATACTTACTATTGATGCTGAATTACAAAAATATGTATCAGAAATAATGGATGGTAAAAAAGGTGCAATAGCTGTTTTAGATATTAGTGATAACTCTTTATTAACACTATATTCTGCTCCAAGTTATGATTTAAATATGTTTACTCCATATTTAAATGAAACAGAATGGGCAAGAATACACAGGGATAAAAGAAGTCCTTTAGTAAACCGACCTATTGAAGGGTTATATTCTCCTGGTTCTGTTTATAAAATTGTTATGGCTTTAGCTGGGTTAGAAGAAAAAGTTGTAGACCATAAAACTACATTTAAATGTCTTGGAACATTTCATTTAAATTCATATTTTTCATATAGATGTTGGAAAAGAACAGGGCATGGAGTAGTGAATTTGCAAGAATCTATTGCACAATCTTGTGATATTTATTTTTATAATCTTGGTTTAGCATTAGATATTGATAAAATAGAATATTATTCAAAACTTTTTTCTTTAGGGGAATATACGGGTATTGATTTACCTAATGAAAAAACAGGAATTTTCCCTTCAAGGCAGTGGAAAAAAGCTGCAACTGGTGATATATGGTACCCTGGGGATACAGTTAATACTTCTATTGGACAAGGTTATATGACATCTACTCCTTTACAAATAGGTGTTATGATGTCTGGTGTTTTTAATGGTGGTAAAATTTATAAACCAAGAATTGTTAAAGGTATAATAAAACAAGAAACTGGTGAATATATTGAAAAAGAATCAGAATTAAAACACCAAATATCTGTTCCAAAAGATATAAGGGAACATATTATGGCAGGGCTTATTGATGCAGTATATAAACGTGGTGGAACATCAAGACGTGCTGCTGTTAAGGAAATGAAAATAGGTGGTAAGACAGGGACAGCACAAGTAGTTAGTGCAAAAGTAACTGAAAAATATGATAAAAATGAAATACCTGAAGAATACAGGGATAACGCATGGTTTGCAGGTGTATTTCCTGCTAAAGAACCAAAATATGTTGTTGTTGTGTTAATGGAAAATGGTGGTAGTGGTGGTGCTAGTGCTGCTCCAGTAGGTGGTCAAATAATGGAAAAAATGCTTTCCATAGGCTATGTTTCACCGGATAAATAAGGGAAAAGGTTATTGTTATGCTTAATAAATTAAAAAAGTATATTGTAGAAACAGATTATGTTTTATTTTTTATAGTTTTGTTACTAGCATGTATAGGAGTGGTTTCCATATATAGTGCAGGTTATAATCCATATACCAATGAAACAGATAATTTTTATAAGCGTCAATTATTATGGTTAGGTTTTGGTGTAATATCTTTTTTGGTTATGAGCTATGTTAATTATAGACAACTTGTAAGACTTGTTCCTTTTATTTATGTTGCAGGGCTTCTGTTATTGCTAGCTGTTACAATATTAGGGCATATTGGATTAGGTGCCCAAAGATGGATAGGTATAGGCGCTTTTAGGCTACAACCTTCTGAAATATTTAAAATAGTATGGGTATTAACCCTTGCATGGCTTTTTATGGATTTTAATGGTAAAAGATTAGGTATATTACAAATATTAAAAAAATCATGGATGCTTATTCCACCATTTTTATTAGTATTTGAACAGCCAGACTTAGGAACATCGTTAACTTACGTTGCAGTATGGGGGCTTGTTCTTTTAGTATTAGGTATAAAACCACAAGTTTTTATTATTGCAATCATGGCTGTTGCTATTATAGTCCCTGTGGTTTGGAATAACTTATATGAATATCAGCAGACACGGATTCTTGTTTTTGCAGGTTTAGTGCAGGATAAAAAAGGGGATGGCTACCATGCAGAGCAGTCAAAAGTTGCTATTGGTAGTGGTGGTATATTTGGTAAAGGTTTTCTAGGTGGCACACAAGCCCATTTAAGTTTTTTACCAGAAAGCCATACGGACTTTATTTTTTCAGTAATTAATGAAGAGCAAGGGCTAGTTGGTGGGGCAGTAGTAATAGTATTATTTTTATTTTTATTGTATAAAATATTAAATATAGCCATAAAAACAAAGGAGGCAGCAGGTAAAATCATTGCTATTAGTGTTGCATGCTATATCTTTTTTCAATTTATAGTTAATGCAGGTATGACTGTTGGAATGTTACCAATAGTTGGGATACCTATGCCTTTTGTTAGCTATGGTGGGACATCATTATTATCTTTTTTCACAATGATAGGTATTGTTAATTCCGTTCAT
>CALADT010000017.1 GCA_937890655.1 uncultured Mucispirillum sp.
GTAATTCCTCCATATAAATACATTTTTAAAATATTATACATACTACAAAATATTATTAAATAAATCAAGTATCATTATATTTAAATAGAAAAGATTAAAAATATATTTTTTACTTAATAATATATAATTTATGACGATAAGAAATATAATATCTTGAACATAGTAGTATAATGTGTAAAGAAAATAAGCAGGGAAGTGTATTATGAGTAAGCGGCCATTAATAGCAGGTATAGGTGAACTTTTGTGGGATAAGCTACCAGAGGGTAAAAAAGTAGGTGGTGCCCCTGCAAACTGTGTTTACCATGCTGCTTGTCTTGGTGCAGAAGGTTATATAATAAGTGCTGTGGGTAACGATAATAGTGGCAGAGAACTATTATCTGAGCTTAATAATACACCGTTACATCATATAATAGATAAGGTAGATAAACCAACAGGTAGTGTTAATGTTATAATACAAGAGGGTATTCCAGAATACACCATAACAGAAAATACAGCATGGGATTTTATACCTGTATCTAATAAATCATTATCTCTTATGAAAAAGATAGATGCCTTATGTTATGGAAGTTTAGCTTGTAGAAATAATGTATCCCATAATACAATCATAACTTTACTAAAACATGCTAACCCATCATCATTAAGGTTATATGATATAAATATACGAGGGGAATATTATTCTAAAGAGCTTGTAGTAGAGCTTTTGCATTATGCTAATATATTTAAAATAAATAAAGAAGAAGCCATAATATTAAAAAATATGATGGGTAGAGATATTAGCGATAAAGTATTAAGTGAAATATTAATGGAAAAATATAACTTAAAATATTTAATTATTACAAACGGTAGTATTGATTCTACAATTTATGCAGAAAACGAATCTTCCACTATTAGAACGCCATATATAAATATATCAGACACCATAGGGGCAGGAGATGCTTTTGCCGGTGCTTTCTTATATTTTACATTAGTTAATATGCCACTTGCAGAAGCACACCAAATGGCAGTAAATACTGCATCTTTTGTATGCACCCAAAGTGGCGCGTGGCCAAAATACCCAAAAGAGCTATCAGGCTATAAGCTATAATTATTTACAGTTAATATCTACAACCTGCACAGGAATATTCCCTACAAGCATATTTTTTAGTGATAAAAAAGCCGGCGTATCATCTGTTACTAAAACCTGCCTTAAACCTTTTTCATTATTATTTAAGTGTAATTTTTCTATATCTTCTATTATATAATGGGTGCTATCTACAACTTTTGTATTTGGTAAATATTTTTCTATTAAATCTTTTAAAACAGGGTAATGGGTGCAACCTAAAATAACAGTGTCTATACCTGTTTTTGCAATATCTTTTAAAGTTTCTTCCACAATAGTTTCTGCTATTTTACCAGAAATAATAGCTTCTTCCACCAGTGGCACAAATAATGGGCAAGCCTGCTGAAAAACTTGTGCTTCTTTTACATGTTCTTTTATAGCATAAATATAAGCACGGCTGTTTACTGTGGCATGGGTGCCTAAAACACCTATTTTATTATTTTTGGTAACATCTAAAGCATATTTTGCCCCAGGTTTTATTACACCTAATATTGGTATATTTAGTGATTGTTCTAAAAAAGGTAGTGCATGAGAAGAAATTGTATTACATGCAACTATTAAGGCAGAAATATTGTATTTTTCTTTTAAAAATAAACCACACTCTGTGCTGTATCTTATAATAGTTTCTCTTGACCTGTTACCATAAGGCACTCTAGCAACATCTCCCAAATAAATTAAGTCTTGGTTATGGAAATAACCTGCTAGTGCTTTATAAACAGTTAAACCACCAATACCAGAATCATATACCCCTATTGCCATACTCATACCCCTAATATAAAATAGTAATAAATTTATAATATAAATATTTAGTAAATTCAATAAAATATATACTTTTTACAAATTTTTTAATATAATAGCCTTTATGGAGAAAATAAGCAATTTAAAAATAACAGATACATCATATGGTGGAGCAGGTGTTGGCAGAAGTAATGATGGGATAGTTATATTCACTCAAAAAACTGTTACAGGGGATATTTGCAATGTGGAACTTGTTGCAGATAAAAAAAGCTATGCTGAAGCAAAACTTTTAGAAATAGTAACTCCTTCTAAATATCGTATAAAACCAGAATGTAAGGCCTATGAAAAATGTGGTGGGTGTTCCTATGGTCATATTGATTATATATTCATAAAAATTATAATATAGAAGTTGTTACAAGCAGTAATAAAGGGTATAGACTTCGTGCAACAGTTAGAAGTAAAAATGGTAAAATAGGTTTTTATGGGTATTCATCAAGGGATTTAGTGCTTGTGGAAAATTGCCCTGTTATAAAAGATACTCTTTTTCAAAAAATGAAAGAGTTTTCTTCTATTAATAACTTAACAGGGGAAATATACGCCATAGAAAATGATGAAAATATAAGTATGGCATCTGTTAAATCAGAAGAAAGTAATATAAATGATACATCAATATTTGACGGTATTATGGTTAATAATAAAAAATACGGCATAGGTAGTATGAATTTTAATACATATTATGGTGCTGTTGCTGTAACATATAAATCATTTTTTCAAGCAAACAGATATTTGTTAGATGACTTTCAAAAATATGCAGTTAGTTTAGTTTCAGAAAAAATGGATATAGTAGAGCTTTATGCAGGAGCAGGTTTTTTCACATGTGGCCTTATGACAAAAGGTAATGTTATAGCATGTGAAAGCGACCAAACTTCATCAAATTTAGGCAGAACATTAGGCTATAATATAAAAACACAAGATAGTGGAAAGTTTTTATCAAAAATAAAAAAGTGCGACACCATATTTTTAGACCCACCACGGGACGGTGCAGATAAAATAGTAATAGAAAATATAAAACGGTTAAAGCCTTATGAAATAATATATGTTTCTTGTAACCCAAACACATTAGCAAGGGATATTATAAGGCTTGAAGAATACTATAAAATAACTAATTTTAAATTATTTGATATGTATCCTGATACTTTTCATATAGAAAGTGTTGTAAGGCTTCAAAGGGTAAATAAATGAAAATAAGTGTTAATTTAATAGCTAATATATTTTTAGCTATTTTGTTTAGTATGGTGCCATATGTGGCAGTTATAAAAAATGCAGTTGATTTTAATTTAAATATGCTTTATTTAGTTTTACCTTCTATGATTGCAACCTTAATAACATACGTTATAGCAGTAATAGGGCTTGAAAAAGCAGAACAAACTGTAAAATCAAAAGGTGAGAAACCGTCCATAAGTTATAAATTATATATTTTATTTTTAGGGGAGTTATTACTTTCTTTAATAATAGGTATGGTAATATCATTAGTAGGGCAAGAGCTATATATATTTCATCAATACGGCATATTTAGTATTATAAAATATGTTATTTATTATGGAATTTTTATATGGGTTATTATTGGTTTTTATAAGACTGATAAAATATCTGTGCTATTTTTAATACCATTATTAATATATACAATAGTAAAAAATATAGGTGGTAATATATGATAATCTATGCAGCAACAAAAAATAAAGGTAAAATAAAAGAGATTAATGACATATTAAATGGTTCTAATTTTGAATGTAGAGTTTTTCCAGAATTAGAAGATGTGGAAGAAACAGGCACAACTTTTGAAGAAAACGCATCTATTAAATCCAACTTTTTATCAAATAAACTTAAAGATGAATATGTGATTGCAGATGATTCAGGCTTATGTGTAGATTATTTAAATGGGCAACCAGGAGTATATTCTGCCCGTTATGCAGGTATTCATGGTGATGATAATGCTAATAATAAAAAACTTCTAAAAGAAATGGAAAATGTGGAAAGTAGAGCATGTAAATTTGTGTGTGTTATATCTCTTTCTAAAAACGGTAAAACCATAAAAACTTTTTATGGAGAGCTTTGTGGCACATTAGGTTATGAAGAAAAAGGTAGTAACGGTTTTGGCTATGACCCACTTTTTATGCTTGAAAACGGCAAAACAACAGCAGAGCTTTCAAGTGAAGAAAAAAACAAAATAAGCCACAGGTATAAAGCACTTGAACAACTAAGGGAGTTTTTAACATCTATTAAATGAAAAAAATAATTATTGCTTTAAGTATATTATTTATTATACAGCTAATAGCAGGGGTATTATTTTATATTAAATCAGAACTTGAGTATGTGAAAATATTTGTCCCAAACCTTGATAATATTACTGTGGATAATAAAAGCATAGCTTTTACAATTTATGGTAAAGATAACCTTGTAATGTATAGAAAATATTATAAACACCAAGAGAGCTTAAAGGATGATTATAATATGGCATTACTTATGGATATGACAGATATTATTGTTCAAGGCAGCCATAAAACCATAAAAGAAACAGGTATTCCACGTTGGAAAAAAATAATTTTAAATAAGCAGGGTATAGAACCATTTTCATTAGAGGGTGCTGCCTTTGTTCATTATACTGATATGCTTATTGAAAATAATAAGCTACACGGAGTTAGAAAAGAGCTTTTAAGGTGGTATACAATAGATAAGCTAAATAAAGAATACAGTAAAGAAGAGCTTACAAGGCTTCTGCTGGATTCTTCTATGTATGCTGATAATGTTTTTGGAATAGCTGCTGCTTCAAAATATTATTTTAATAAAGATATAGAAAATATTAATAATTTAGAGCTTGCCTTTTTGCTAGCTACCATAAGGTGGGATAATGAAAAAATAGACACTTTAAAAGACTATCAAAGCCTTGATAGAACAGCACGTAACATTATAAATATAATGTATGAAAATAAAAACATTAGCGAAAAAGAATATAATAAACTTATGGCTTCTAATATTATATTCCAAGATGAAAGTATAAAAGTTATAGAACCATCATATATTAACGCAGTATTAAAACAGATTGCAAATATAAAAGAAATAAACGATAATCTAGGCAAAAAAAATATAGCAGTTTATACAGGCTATGATGAAAAAGCAAACAATATAGTCAGGGAAGTATTTAAAGACTATTTTAAAGATAAAGATGATGAATTCCAAGCAGCATTTGTTATGCTAAATAATAAAACACAAGAAGTAATATCTGCAGTAGGTAGTAGAAGGTATGATACAAAAGTTAATAGAGCATTAACAACATCAAGGCAAATGGCTTCCACATTTAAGCCAATAGTTTTTTTATCAGCCTTTGAAAAGGGAATAAAACCCTCTGACCAAATAATTGATAAACCCTATGATTTTATAGTGGGTGATGTAATATATAGGCCTAATAATTATAACGGTTTTTTTATGGGTAAAATCCCTGTGCGTTATTCGTTTATATATTCATTAAATAATTCAACAGTGAAAATAGCAGAACTAGCAGGGCTTGAGTATGTTAGAAATATGAGTATAAAACTAGGTATGAACGAAGATATTCAACCATTTTACTCTATGGCTTTAGGTGCTTTCCCTGCAACACCAATACAGGTGGCACAAATTTATTCTACTATTGCTAGTTTAGGGGAATATAAAAAAATAGCTATGGCAACAGGGTATAAAATAGGTAACAAAATGTATTCTTTAAAGAAAAAACCTGTTAGGGTAACTTCTCAAGAATCAGCCTACCAAACTTTATATATTATGCAGTCAGTAGCAAGTAGAGGTACTGCCCGTCATGCTGGTTTACTTGAAGGCACAGGGGCAAAAACAGGCACATCAAACGATATACGCGATGGCTGGACGGTGGCAGTATTTGGGGACTATACTATTGTGGTATGGGTGGGATATGATGATTTAAGGTCTATACCATATGGCGGTAGTGGTGGAAGCCTTGCTGCACCAATAATTTCAGCATTTCAGAAAAAATATTTTGGAGAAAATGTAACTTTTACTTTTCAGGTTCCAAATAATATAGTATTTAAAAGAGTAGATGCAAGAACAGGGCTTTTAACAAATAGAAAATCAGCAGGGACATATATAGAAGCGTATAGTAAAAAAAACCTGCCTGTAAGGGAATAGTATGGAATTTTCAGAAATACAAAAAGAACGCATTTATTTAACAGGGTTTATGGGGACAGGCAAAACAACTGTTGGTAAAATATTAAGCCAAATGTTAGGTTATAGGTTTATAGATACTGACTCATTAATTGAAAAAGAATCCGGTATGACTATTAATGAAATATTTAAAAACTATGATGAAACATATTTTAGAGAGTTAGAAATAAAAGTGCTTTCTTCTACATTTAATTTAAAAAAGGCTATTATTTCCACAGGTGGTGGGCTACCTGTTTATAATGATAGTATGAAACTAATTAATGTAAACGGTATATCTGTATGTTTAACAGCTTCCCCAGATATTATATTATCACGTTTAGAGTATGATGATAAAATATTACGTCCATTATTACAAGGAGAAAATAGGGAAGAAAAATTAAATATTTTAATGCAAAAAAGAGTATATTATTATATACAATCACATATAATAGTAGATACATCTGCTATGAACCCTCAAGAAGTAGCAGAAATAATTAGTAATAAGGTAGGTTGTTAATATGAAAACTACATCAGTAAATATTAAATCCAAAGAGCAAGAGTATATTATATTTGTTGGTAACGATTTTATTTCAGAACGCATTACAGATTACTATAAGTCAGGTGCATATTTTATCGTAGATAAAAAAGTTGCAAATATATATAAAAATATTATTCCAGCAGACCCAGAAAGGGTATATATATTTCAAGCATATGAAAAATACAAAAACCTTTTTAATGCTGAAAAAATGCTTTCTTTTTTACAAAGTAAAGGTATGTTAAGAGATGGCACATTGGTGGTTATAGGTGGTGGCATAACAGGGGATACAGGTGCTTTTGCAGCTTCTACTTATATGCGTGGCATAAAATTTATTCAAATACCTACAACACTTCTTGCTATGGTGGATTCTAGTGTGGGTGGAAAAACGGCAGTTAATTTAAACGGCATAAAAAACAGTGTAGGCACATTTTACCAGCCAAGCGAAGTTTTAATTGATAGTAATTTCTTAAACAGCTTAACAGATAAAGAATATTTAAACGGTTTAGCAGAAGCCATAAAAATTGCTTGTGTTTATGATAAAAACTTATTTGAATATATAGAAGAAAATATAAAATCAATCCTTGCAAGAAAAAAACATGTTATGGAACATATTATTTTTTCATCATTAAAATTAAAGGCAGATATCGTAGAGCAGGACGAAAAAGAACAAGGTATAAGAAAACTACTTAATTTTGGCCATACAATAGCACACGGTATAGAAAGTGATTCCAATAATAAAATACACCACGGTATAGCAGTTGCCATAGGTATGATTTATGAAAGCCAGTATGCTTTAAAACATAAACATACAGATAAAGAAACAGTTGCAAAAATAAATAACCTACTAAAAATGCTAAACTACCCAGTAAATTATACTCCAAAAGATAAAAATAAAATGCTTGAAGCAATCTCTGCAGATAAAAAAGCAGGAAAAAAAGGTATAAGTTTAGCAATTTCCGGCAAAAATATGGAAGGAATTATAATAAATAACATAAAACCAAAAGAATTAATTGACTTATTCCCATAAATGAAAGTAATATAGTATAAACTGCTATGTAGTTTTGGACGGTTTAAAAAACAATTAATAGCTGTTGGCCGTCCAAAGCTATTCAAATAATATATACGAGGTTAGCACTAGGTGGACGAAAGGACACATGCACGCTATATGTCTGATATAGCCTATTTTCTTTCAAAGATGGAGGCAGAGCCAAACTCCGGCTATTTCATACCCATAGCTTTAGCATATAATAAACTTGAAAAGTATGATGAAACTATTGCTATGTGTAAAACTGCCATAGAACGTTTTCCTGCCAACTGTGCTGCTAAAACTTTCCTTGCAGAAGCATATGTTTATAAGGGTCAGTTTGAATTAGCAAAAGATTACCTTTTTGATGTAACAGCAGAAGACGATAACAACTATAAAGCATTAAAACTTTTAGGTATAATATGCAAAGAAAATGGCGATACAGCTGAGGCTATAAAATACCTAACAGGTGCGTATATCCGTTCACCAGAAGATAAAGAAGTCCGTGCTATGATTGAGGAGTTAGGTGGCTCACTTAACCCAGCCCAGATTTATGATGAACGTATGAAACGCCAATCTCAAGCGGCTTATGAAAGCGAAGAAGATGAAGAATTAAGAACTTTCCAAGAAATAGACCAACGTATTCGTAATGCAGAAATTATTATGGCAGATTTAGTGTCTGATACTTCCATAACTGCTAGAAATTATGCTGAAGAAGAAGATATAAATTCTGATAACCCTAATGATTTTATGCCACTTATTGAAACACATGAACCTGTGGAAGAAGATACAGATAGCGATAGTGTTGAAAATAATGATAATATAGAGAATGTAGAAGATATAGCAGAAAATAGTAATAATGAAGAACATTCAATATTAAGCGAAGAAGAAAGTAGTAATAAAGAAGATAATGACTTACTTTCTGCATTAAGTGAAGAAGAAAGTAGCGATACATCAGAAAACGATTTATTATCAGCTTTAGCAGAAGATGAAAGTAAAGAAGATAATGACTTACTTTCTGCATTAAGCGAAGAAGAAAGTAGCGATACATCAGAAAACGATTTATTATCAGCTTTAGCAGAAG
>CALADT010000018.1 GCA_937890655.1 uncultured Mucispirillum sp.
TCCACCATACCAGCTTTTAATTCTTTAACTGCTTTAGCTACATCATTTGTAACTGTGCCTACTTTAGGGTTAGGCATAAGCCCGCGTGGACCCAACACTTTACCAAGTTTACCCACCTTAGCCATCATGTCTGGAGTAGCCACAACTTTGTCAAATTCCATATAGCCACCCTCAACCTTAGTGACTAATTCATCACCGCCGACAACTTCAGCGCCAGCAGCTTCAGCTTCCTTCGCTTTTTCGCCTTTAGCAAATACTGCTACACGAACAGTTTTACCTGTTCCGTTAGGGAGAACAACAGCGCCTCTAACCATTTGGTCAGAATGACGTGGGTCAACACCTAATTTAACTGCAGCATCTACACTTTCGTCGAACTTGGCAAAGGCTGCCTTTTGAGACAGTGCAATAGCTTCTTCAAGTCCGTATAATTTTGTACGGTCAACTAATTCGAAAGCTGTTGCGAACTTTTTACCTTTTCTGGACATTTCCGTGCTCCTCTTGCCAGTTTTCTACATTAGCCTTCAATCTCATAACCCATACTTCTTGCAGAACCAGCAATAATTTTTATAGCTTGGTCCATATCTTTAGTATTGAGATCAGGCATTTTAATTTCTGCAACGCGTTTTAAACTCTCTCTTGAGATAACGCCTAGTTTTACTTTACCAACATTACTAGAACCTTTCTGAACTTTCATTTCTTTTTTAATAAGCTCAGTTGCAGGTGGCATTTTAGTAATAAAAGTAAAGCTTCTGTCTTCATATACTGTAATAATTACAGGAATAGAAGAATCACCTAAATTTTGAGTCTGTGCATTAAATGCTTTACAGAACTCCATAATATTTACACCACGTTGACCTAGTGCAGGACCAACAGGAGGTGAAGGGTTTGCTTTACCAGCAGCTATCAGCAGTTTTATCTGCCCTAGTACCTTTTTTGCCATTTGGCACCTCTAAAATTATCGTCTTACTAAGACTAATTTATTCTTTTTATAATAACAGGTTATTTGTCTTTACGTTTAACCTGTAAATAATCAAGCTCTATTGGTGTTTGTCTACCAAAAATACTAACAATTACACGCACTTTTTCTTTTTCTGGTGTAACTTCATCCACAACGCCATCAAAACCTTGAAATGGCCCATCAACTACTTCTACAATATCATTTTTAATATATGTAGCTGCAATCCTTGGTGCTTCTGATTTAACAAGGTCCATCATAGCAGTAACATCGTTTTCTGATATAGGAACAGGGTCTATACCACCAACAAAACCAGTTACTTTAGGCAGGCTTTTTACAACATGCCATAAGTTTTTATTCATTTCCATATTAACCAATATATATCCTGGAAATGTTTTCTTTTTACTAATTTTTCTTTTACCATTTTTAAGTTCTACAACATCTTCAGTAGGGATAAGCACTTCGCCTATTTCTTCTTGAAGCCCTTGTGTTTCCACTTTATTTTCAAGTAAGGTTTTAACGCTTTTTTCAAAACCTGAATATGTGTGAACTACATACCATTGCTTTGCCATAAAATTAACCTATAATTTTTTGTGTTAGTTTTGATAGTATAATATCTACCACACCTAAATATGCAGTAATTAAACCAACAACTACAAGCACTACAATAGAAGTAGTTATAGTAGCCTGTTTTGTAGGCCAATTAACTTTTTTTAATTCTTCTTTGACCTGATTGTAAAATAAAACTGGTTTAAAACTTTTCACAATTTGCCTCATTTTAAGTTGATGGCAGACCAAGAGGGATTTGAACCCCCAACCCCCGGTTTTGGAGACCGGTGCTCTGCCAATTGAGCTATTGGTCTATTTATTCTCCAGCAACTAGAGTATATTTAACTTGTGCTTTTTGCACATACCTTAGTTATATAAAAATATATACTAAGCCTAAACCCGAACTACAAACTAAAAAAACTAGTTATAGTTATATACTACTGCTTATTTTGTTTCTTTATGCAGAGTATGTTTTTTGTCAAACTTGCAGTATTTTTTAATTTCAAGTTTGCCAGTCATAGTTTTCTTATTTTTAGTAGTAGTGTAATTACGACGCTTACATTCGCTGCAAGCAAGAATGACAATTTCTCTCATTGAACCAAACCTTCTATTTATTAGCGCCGTCACACCTTCTAGGCTCCCGGCTCCCGCCCGATTTGGAGCGGTAAGTTACATTTATACACCTACATTTTTTAAAATGCAAGTGTTTTTTTTATTTTTTTTAAATATTTATTTTTTATAACATAATTTCTACATAAATTACTAAAAAAATAATATTGCTACTTAAACCATTATTTAAGTTTTAAGAATATATCAGCTATTTTCTTTTTTTACAATATAAAATTTATAAACTTTATTATATATTTTTATTATATAAAAGCTAGTTATTTATTTTTTTGCTTTCCTATATATTATTTTTTATAAAATATATAAAACTTATAACCCACTAATATATATTTTAGATACCTCCTATTATCATATATCCTTAATATTTAAAATCATACAAATAATTTAAATGATTAGCAATTATATTAAGTTAGCCATTTGTTACAATCTGTTTTGTATACACCCTATATTTTAAAAATATATACCGTATGCTTATAAGTGCTTTATAACTAAAACATTAAAGTAACTTTTTTGTATTATTTTAAAAGCAATTTAATAAATTAGAAAATATATCATTTTTATAACTTCTTTTTAAGACTATATTTCATTATTTTAATCATATATATATCATATGCTTATAAATTCATAATAGCTATTTTTTAATATAAATTTTTCTATATAATCATAATAGTATATTTAATTTTTTTATGATAAATAAGATTTATAAATACTTATAAACCATTTTATTGTAATATATATCTTCATGATAGTTTATAATACAAGCTAATTTGAAAATATAAGCTATATTAATGTGTCTATATACCATTATTCTTAACTATTTTTATTTTATATCAATTTAATTTATTTATAATCAATAATGATTTATACAATATTTTCTAACCCTTAAAATTAAATAATCAAATATAAAAACCGTAATAACTAATATACTAGTTTTATAAGTTACTATATATTTTACATAAAATATATTATCATATACACTGAACATTTTTCCTTATTTCAATTTGATGTATTATAGTAAACTAGTAATTTAAAAGCCCGAACCCGGAATTGAACCGGGGACCTCGTCCTTACCAAGGACGTGCTCTAACCGACTGAGCCATTCGGGCAGTTCATTCCATATTATTTTATTGAAATATTTTAGATTGTAATATGTTTAAATAGAAAATTAAGCGGGCGACGGGATTCGAACCCGCGACCCTCAGCTTGGAAGGCTGATGCTCTAGCCAACTGAGCTACACCCGCAAAATAAAGATGGTGGGGAGAGGAGGATTCGAACCTCCGAAGGAAATTCCAGCGGGTTTACAGCCCGCCCCCTTTGGCCACTCGGGTATCTCCCCTTAAAAAATCACCGCCTGTAATACAGGCGGATAATCTATTAAGAGCTGGTGATAGGAATTGAACCCACAACCTGCTGATTACAAGTCAGCTGCTCTACCTATTGAGCTACACCAGCATTCGCTTTACTAAGCGGAAATAGTATATACAATATATTTAAGTGATTGTCAAGAACTTTTTTAAAAATTATTTTAAATACTCTTGACGTTTATATATCTACATAATTTTAACTAATTTGTCAATATATTTTTTTATTTTTTTTGTGTTTTTTTATTTATAAATTCATTGATATATTTATTTTTTTTTGCTAGACTTAATCATTACATTGTAATGAGGTAGAATTATGTTTTCATTATTTAATTACTTACTAGCTAGTTTTATCCCTAATTTTTCCATGCAAATTTCTCCAGCTTATGATGCAGCCAGCCAGCATTTATCTTCTAAAGGTATAAAAGCTGAAGATATATTTGTTTTTATAGTATTTGGTGTTATTGCACTTGTATTTCTTATATTTTTAGTGTTTGTATATTTTAGAGAACGTAATAAACCTAGATATTAATATTATTTATTAAGTAACCGTATATAGTTAGTACTACTACCTTTATCTATAATTATATTTAAATATTCTTGTTATAATAATATATTTACTACTTTATTAAGTATTTTAATACTTTTCCGATATAATAAAAAAAGTATGGAGAGTAGTTATGGAATTTAATGAAATTAATAAAAATGTATCTAATACCACAATGAATAACCCTACGGCTAATAGTGATAAAATTGATAATAAAAACAAAATACAGGAAATAAAGAGCGATTTACATAAACCTGAGTTAAAAGGCAATACAGATAGTCGCCTTAATACTCCTAATATAGATAAAACTGATATATCTAACACTGCAACAAAACGTGCTAAAGAAAAAGCATTTGCAGAAAGCGGCAATGCAGATAGCCAAAACAGTTCTGCTATTAATAGCACATATATGTCCCAGATTATAAAAAAAGGTAAAGAAATAGAAAAACCTAGTAATGTAAATATGGATGATGTATCTTGGGGTCTTTTAGTTCAATTAGGAGAAAAAATTGGCTTAACAAAAGCTGATAAGTTAGCAAAATTAACTGTAAAAGATGTGGAAGCATATTTCTACAATAAACATGTTATAGAACGTGGGAAAGAATTAACAAAAGAAGCCCTTACTGCTAATGAATATGCTGCTTTAAAAGGCAATAAAATGGATAATAAAGCATATTGGGATATGGTATTTGAAGCAAAAGCAAATAATAAACAATATACTATTCCCGCTATTAGCCAATGTGATACAGGTTTAAGCCTTGCACCACAAGAATTTTTCTCTCATAATAGTTCATCTATTACAAAACTTTCTGCCTCATCATTACATAATATACTTATGGCGGAAGAAAACTCTGATGTGGCACAATTTCAATATGCTATTAAATCATTAACATATGCTAAAAAAGACCAAACACTTGAGCAGATACAAAATGATATGATAAAATCATATGAAGCTATGCAGGAATACAGTTTAAAATTACCATCATCTTATGAACAAATAGGAATAATTAAATATACAATTAAAAATGGCAATTTAACTACATATAAAGTATAATAGTAGTATGTTTATATTATAAATAATGATTACTTTCATAATCCTATTTTAAAAATATGATAAATTATAATAGTAATTAATTTGCTTTAAAAATAGCAAAATAATTAATTTTATTTAAATACTTTATTTATAATAACATACTAGATTTTTTACGTTATAATAATATGTGATATACATAAAAAAACGATAAACTATTTTTGTTTGTTACATACTTTATTAAAATACTATGCCTTATATAATATAAAATAGTAGCACTCTTATATATTTTTTTAACATAGTAGTAAATAAGTTGCTTTTAAAGATAGTTATAAAATCTGCTTATTAAATAAAATATACCCTATATTATACCACACATTAAACTAAAATAAGAAAATCATTACACACTAGCCTTTTTTAAAGTTGTAATAATATATAAAAACCTATGAAAATAAGTGGTATAGTTAATTGATTATATAAAAATTAATATAATATACATAATATTAAAAACATTAGATATTGTAGATATAAAATAATATAGTAATAAAGCAGTTCTGATTATTAAATATTAAATGACATTTAATAAATCCTACATAATATTATATATTTAGATTATTTGATTAAACTTTAATAATACATATTAGTTATTTATAATAGGGGTTCCATATAATTATTATTATATTTTTAAGACATATAATTTAAATTATTTTATTATAAAAGTTAGCCTATAAAAAAGCTGTATTGAAAAACCAATACAGCCTTACATTATTTCTTATACATTTTCATTATTTTCTATTATTTCATCACTACCCTGCACCCTGTTTAAGAATATTGAAAGTAATGCAGGAATTAAAAACAATGTAAAAATAGTAGATAAAAACATACCACCAAGAATAACACTACCCATACCTCTATAAAGCTCACTACCTGCCCCTGGAGCTAAAACAAGTGGTAACATACCAAATATAGAAGTAGCTGTTGACATAAATATTGGCCTTATTCTTGTTTGTAGTGCGTAACTTATAGCTGTTTTTCCACTCATACCGTATTTTATATTATTTAATGTTTGGTATACGATTAATATAGGGTTATTTACAACCGAACCGATTAACATAATAAACCCAAGCATAGTTATAACATCTAATGACTGAGGAGTTAAAAACCTATCTACCATATCAAGCCCTATAAAGCCTCCTGATGCTGCAAGCGGCACAGAAAAAAGTATTATAAGTGGATAAAAGAAGTTATTAAGTAGTGCTGCCATAAGTAAATATGTAATTAATACTGCCAATAGGAAATTACCTGATAAGGCATTTTTTGCACTTTCAAGTTTTGATGATGCACCACTTGTTTTTGTAGTGATACCCTCAAGTAACCCTTCTTCTCTCATAGGAATAAGAACTTTTGTATTAATTTGTTCTTGTAACTGCTCTAATACCATACCATTTGGTATTGTTATAATAAATAGAAACGAACGTTGATAGTTATACCTTCTTATACGTTCAATACCATTTACTTCCTTACTTTCTGCAAGGCTTGATATAGGCACCGGTAACCCTGATTTTGAGTTTACAAGTATAGAATATACATCCTGTGGGTTTTCAAACTTCCGTTGTTCCCCTTGTAGCATAATATTTATAGTTCCAATAGATGGGTCTTTAAATTCCCCTATTTTTCTACCGTCCAAATAAGCATCCACTGCAATACCAAGCTCTGTGGTTGTAATACCTGCTGATTTTAATGCTTCCCTGTTAGGTATAATCTGTACTTCTGGGTAAACAGGGTTAGAAGTAGGGTTTAACCTTAACTGCACATTTGGTATTTCTGTTAAAATTCGTTCTTGAATAAGTTTTACTGTATTAATTAAACTTTCATACTCCATAGCACCTGCTACATTCATTAAAAATGTTTTACTAGAGCCTCTGCCTATATTAAATAACGGCACTTGAGATGTAGAAACAGTAATCCCTGGAATTTTAGCAGAAACAGATGCTAAAAGAGGCTGTAACTCTGCTACTCGTTCTTCATCTTTACTTGTTGCTCTTAATGCCACATATGTGGAGCTTGCAATAAATACAAAATTTTCTATTTGTGGGTAACCGTCTTTTGATTCATCTATATATGGTTTTAATTCTCTATATATAAATTCTCCCATAGCTTTTCGTTCGCTATAAGATATTCCTGGTGGTGGAGTAAACCGTGATTCTATCATATTTTTATTACCTAATGGTAAATAGTCCATTTTAGGCATAAGAAAATATGCAGATGATAAGGAAAATACAGAAACTGCCACAATAAAAATTAGTTTTGTAGATAGTTTTGAATTAATTTTATTTGAAATTAATGTAATATATTTTACAAAAGTATTACCTATTTTCACAAGGTAGCTATCTATTTTAAATTCTGCTACTTTATTTTTAACTTTTTCAATAACTGCTACTTTATTTAATTTAGCAATAATTTTATTTTCTTCTTGCTGACTTTCCACCTGCTCTTTTTCTTTTTTAGAAAAGAAAATATTTGCAAGCACAGGTATTACAGCTATGGAAGTAATAAGGCTTAATCCAACAGCAGCACTTACTGCCAAAGCAATATCGCCAAAAAGCTGTCCTGCTTCTTCTTTTATTAAAACAATAGGTAAAAATACGGCAATAGTTGTTAAGGTGGAAGCAAGCACAGCACCCCATACTTCTTTAGCACCGATTATTGCTGCATCATATGCTTTTTTACCCATTCTTATGTGTCTATCAATATTTTCTAATACTACAATAGAGTTATCTATTAACATACCCACAGAAAAGGCAATACCTGCAAGGCTTATAACGTTTAATGTTCTGCCTAACATGTTCATTATTAAGAATGTGCCAATAATACTTATAGGTATAGTTATGGCAATAATCAAAGTAGCTTTTATACTCCTTAAGAAAATAAGTAATACTATTACTGCAAGAATACCACCTACAATAATATTTGATTTTACCAGCTCAATAGCCTGTAATATATAGTTTTTTTGGTCTGCTATTTTTACAAATTTTAAGCCGTTATTTTTTAATATACCATTATTTAATTCACTAACTACTTTTTCCACATCATTTGTTAGTTCTAAAACGTTTGCACCAGCTTGTGCCACAATACCTATACTCAATGCGTTAGTATTGCCATAGCTTACAATAGTATTTCTTTTGGAAAAGCCGTAATCAACATATGCAATATCCCCTAGTTTTATCCGTGAGTTATCCCCTGAAACCACAACAATATCTCGTATATCTTGTGGGTTTCTAGCTTCCCCTGTGGTTCTGAACCTATAATCTTTTGCACCAAAATCAATATTACCTGCTGAAATATTAACGTTTTCTTTATTTAAAGCATTTATAATATCAGAAAGAGTAATGTTATATGCACTAAGCCTGTATGGGTCCACTTCTATTTGGATTTGCCTTGCTCTACCACCCCAGTATGTAACATCTGCTACACCTTTTACTCTATCAAGGTATGGTTTTACAACTTCTTCAAAAAAACTTAAATATTCATCTATGGAACGTCTGTTTTTATCATCTGTTAAAAGCATTAAATCCACAACAGATACAGAATCAGTATTTGCAGCCCTTATGGTAGGCTGGTTCATATTACTAGGGTAACCACCTACTTCGCTTAATTTATTAGAAACTAAAAGCATAGCATCATTGATTGCCACATCTAAATCAAACATTAATGTAATAACAGATGAGCCTTCCCGCGCAGAGCTTTCACAGTCTATTAATCCGGGGATAGTTTTTAATACCCTTTCTTGCCTTTCTAATATTTCTTTTTCCACTTCATAAGGGGAAGCACCACGCCAATATGTGCTTACTGATATTTGTGGGTATTCTATACTAGGGATTAACCTATAAGGCATATTAAAAAACGCCTGCACCCCAAAAATTACAAGAAAACATATGCCTACTAATACTTTAACTGGGTTTTCAACTGCAAATTTAATCATTTATATATATTACCTTTAACCAATTTTTGAAGTTATTTTTACTTTTACACCGTTATTTACTACATTATTACCGTCTAAAACAATACTGTCATCTTTTTTAAGAGAGCCTTCAGTAATAGAGTTCACTGCCACATAGCTACCGTTATAACCAACTATTTTTACAGGTATAAATTTTACTCTATTATCTTCTACTACTTTAAATACTCCTTTCATATTATTACGTTCCACTAAAGCATCTCGTGGTACAAGTAACGAATTAATGCGACTGCCTGATGGTATTAGTGCAGTTGTTAGCACACCTTCTTTTAAGTCTGGGTCCTGCCCTAAATCAATCCTTGTTAAAAAAAGCCTTGTGGCTGGGTCGCCTTTTGAGTTAATAGATAAAACTTTTCCATTATATTCTTTTAAACTTGTTTTCACCACAATCTGTTGGCCTGCTTTAATATATGGTAACACACTTTCAGGAATAAACACTTTTGCTTCATAAGTTAGGGCTGCTACACCGGCTATTTTTCCACCTGTTGAAACCCACTCCCCAACTTCCACATCTTTACTAATAACAATACCTTTTAATGGAGAAGTGATTGTCATTTTTTCTTTTTCTATTTCTAACATTTTTTGTTTTGCTTTTGCAGAATTATACGCAGCTTGTGCGTTTGTATAATCTGTGGAAGAATCTTCATACTTTTGCTGTGCAATAGCTTTCTGCCTAAATAGTTCTTTACTACGTTTATAATCTCTTGCTGCTTTCTCAAGGTTAGATTTTGCCTGACGAGTTAAAGACTTTGCACTTTCTAAATTAAATATAAGTAACGTATCATCAAGACGGGCAAGGGGCTGACCGATTTCCACAGCATCACCTTCATTAACAAACACTTTTAAAACTTTGCCTGCTGATTCTGCTGCCACAGATGAGCTTTCACTAAAATATGCAGAGCCTGTTATCATAACAGTTGGGGAAGTAATCCCTGAGGATACTTTTTCCACAGTAACAAGCACCACCCTTTCTTTAGGTGTTGTAGTCTTTTTATTCTGAGCAAATACTACTACTGGAATAATCAATAATACTATTAATAATATAAAAGATTTTTTTATCATATTTCACCAATAAATATAATATTTTATAGTATTACATAAAATTAATAAAAAAGAAATAAAAAAATAAAAAAGAATGGAATAACTTTAAAAAAAACAAATATAATACACACTTTTTCTTAAAAAATTATCATATAAACCAATTAAATTTATCGCTTTAATGTTTTAATATACTCTTTTTCTTCCTTTTTTACCTTTGTAGATTCTCTTATTTTTTGGCATGCTTTATTATGGGTAAAATCATCTAGCTTATTATTTTTTAAAAATTCAATAGTATAGTCTTTATATTTTACATACATTGTAGATATAAGCCATGCTGCTGCCATTTGGGTATAATAATATGTAAAAGGGGTTGAGTTTAATATTGAAGTAATATTGTTTAAATATTTATCATTTATAAAAAATGTTAAAAGCATTACTAACATAAACCTAACTTCATATTCATTTTTGCTATCTTTATATTCAATAATAAAATCATATATAATAGGTAGTTTCTGTTCTTGAAACTTTAAGGCTGATACAAATATATCACAGCTAGACCAATCATATATTTTTACAACATATTCTTTTATATAGTTTATTTTTTCATTTAATGGTATTTTTAGCCCTGCAATAACCTGCCCTAAAAGAAATAAATCTTCATGGGTTATGATTTTATATTTATTTATAAAATATATACTATCCTGTTTTAAAATAAGTTTTGCTATTCTTTTAATATCAGGCACTTTTATGCCCTGCACATTTTCTGCTTCTTTTGATATTTTTTTGAAAAAACTTATATGATTTTCATTGGCATAACTATTCATTATTTCTCTTATTTCATCTAAACTATAAGCCATATATTACACCTTTATTACATAAAAAAAGGGGTGATTTACACCCCTATAATTTTTGTTTATTTATCTAGTAAATCTTTATATACTTTGCCACTATCATCAAGTATATTTGCATGCAGACTGCCACCATGAGCATCCATTGTAACAATCACAGGAAAATCTTCCACCTGCACTACCCAAAAAGCTTCAGGTGTTCCAAATTCTTCCATCATAAAAACATGCTCTACTTTTTTAACACATGCTGCTGTTATAGAACCAGAACCACCTATTGCATGCATATAAACTGCACCGTGTTCTTTAAGCCCTGCTGAAGTTTTTGGCCCCATGCCACCTTTACCAATAACAGCACGCACGCCGTATTCTCCTATAACTGTGCTTTGGTATGGTTCTTCCCTAGAAGAAGTTGTAGGCCCTGCTGAAACAAATGACCATTCCCCTTTATTATCCTGTTTAACTACTGGGCCACAGTGGTATATAACACCGTCTTTTAAGTATTCTCTAATAAAATCCGGTTTTGATTCTACCATTAATTTATGTGCTGCATCCCTAGCTGTTACTATTCTTCCTGATAATAAAACAGAATCTCCTACTTTTAATGACTTAATAGTTTCTTCTGATAATGGTGTTGTTAGTTTAAGCATATGTCACCTCGCCATCTTTAATAGTCATCATTTTTCTTCTGTTTGCCCAGCACATATAGGCAATAGATACATAAAAAGTTGCTGGGTGGCGGTGCTGATAACCGATTAAAACATCAAGTGCTGTTGTTTTACCACCAAAACCCATAGGGCCGATACCTAATTTATTTAAATCTTTTAAAACGTCTTGCTCTAAAGCTGCAATTTCTTCATCCACATGACGTTCCCCAAGTTTTCTAAAAAGCTGTTCTTTTGCAAGGATATGGGATAAAGCTCTGTCCCCACCTATACCTACACCTATAATCCCTGGTGCACAGCCTTGACCTTGTGCGTTATAAATTGCATCAATAATACATTTCCTAACACCTTTTAAATCCCTACCTGCTCCAAGCTGAATATCAGGAAGCCTGTATTGAGTGCCACAGTTTTCACAACCGCCGCCTTTTTGCATAAAGCGAATACGTGTATAGTCTTTATCCCATTGATGAAAATGGATATATGGGGCGTTTGTCCCAGTATTATTACCACTATTTTTGCCTGTTACAGGGTCCACTGCGTTAGGGCGTAAATATTGTTTATCCGTAGCTTCCTTAACAGCTTCAGAAATAGCTTCAATAAAAACTTTTTCTTCCCCACCTGCTTTATAATCTACATAAAATATTAAGGCACCAGTATCTTGACATATTGGTGTAGACTGTTCTCTTGCCAGCTTAATATTTTCAATAATAGTGTTTAAGGCATTTTTTGCAGGGCTACCTTCTTCTTCCCTGCCTGCTGCTTCAATAATAGCCTGTTCTACATCAGCTGAAAGGTCTGTTGATGATCTTCGTATCATCTCTAAAATCTGCTTTTTTAGCTCCATATATCCCTCGCTGTAAATTATTTAGTATATTAAATACTATTTATTTATTATTAATACAAAACTGTTTTATAATCAATAAAAATATTATATTTATAGTATAATATAAATAAATAATACTATTAACTAATATAGACTATTGTAAATAAAATTAAAAAAATTTAAAAAAATATCATTTTTTATTAGACTATTTTATTAAGTTGGATTAATATATATGTTGCAATAAAAATATATTATAAAATATAATTGCATTATATTAGAAAGTCTAAAAGGAGGCTTATTATTATGGAATTTAAAAGACCTAAAATTGCTCTTATAGGTGGTGGACAAATTGGCGGCGTTATGGCTCAATTAATAGCTAAACGTGAGCTTGGTGATGTTGTAATGCTTGATATTGTTGAAAATTTACCACAAGGTAAAACATTAGATATTGCAGAAGCATCTAAAACTGACCATTTTGATGGTTCTGTTACAGGAACAAATGATTATAAAGATATTGAAGGTGCAGGCGTAGTTATAGTTACTTCTGGTGTTCCTAGAAAACCAGGAATGAGCCGTGATGACCTTTTAGGCATTAACTCAGGCATCATTAAAAGCGTTGGTGAAAATATTAAAAAATATGCTCCTAATGCTTATGTTATTGTTATATCTAACCCACTTGATGCTATGGTTACACTTATGCGTCAAGTTACAGGTTTTCCTGCTTCAAGAGTATTAGGACAAGCTGGTGTGCTTGATTCTTCTCGTTTTGCTTCTTTTATTGCATGGGAATTAGGTGTTTCTGTAAAAGATGTTAGTGCCTTAGTTTTAGGTGGTCATGGTGATACTATGGTTCCACTTATTAGGTACGCTAACGTTGCCGGTATTCCAGCATTAGAGTTATTTGAAAGAAAATACGGCTCTAAAGAAAAAGCAAAAGAAGTTATGGATAAAATAGTGGATAGAACTGCAAAAGCAGGTGGCGAAGTTGTTGCACTTTTAAAAACAGGCTCTGCTTTCTACTCTCCTGCTGCTTCAGCTATTGAAATGGCAGAAGCTATTATTAAAGACCAAAAAAGAGTTTTAGCAGTTTGTGCTTACCTTGACGGCGAATACGGTGTAAACGGTTACTATGTTGGTGTTCCTGCTGTTTTAGGTGGTAAAGGTGTAGAAAGAGTGATAGAATTTTCTTTAAATGCTGAAGAACAAGCTCTTTTTGATAACTCAGTTAATGCAGTTAAAACATTAATTGATGATATGAAAAAATTAAACCTTTTATAATTTTATAAAATTATAATTTCTTGGGTGGTTTTAAAACCACCCTTTTTTTTGCTGTTTTATATAGTAAAATATTTCAGTTACAAAAACTATTTAGTCTTTTGATTACATACTGTAATTTATAGTATAATGATACCAGAAATTTTACATTAAGTAAGTTGATTTTTCATTTTACTACTTAAAACAACCATATTATAATTTAAAAAAAATAAAACTTATATTAAACAATAATAAAAAATATACGAGATTAAAATATAATTACAAATATAAACAAGATATATAAATCATTTTTATATAAGCTATGATATCATAAATAAATTCAAAAAGAATAACCTTAATTATACTTAATAACTTAGTATTATTATATAAATATATAATGTAGTAATTTATAAACCTTTGCCACATTCATATTATAACATATTTTATACTATATATAATAAGGGTAAAAAATAATATTGTGATTATAAATAAAACATATACATATTTTAAAATAATAAAATAAAGATAGTAATTTTTATATACTTAAAAATGGGTCATATTATAAAAAAAGGGGTAGTTACCTACCCCCTATATATACAATCATAAAAATTAAGCAAGAGTTTCATCTTCTGTAATGTGATGATCATGCTTATATACTTTATCTACTATTGTAGCAATAGCACCGTCCCCTGTAACGTTAGTTGCTGTGCCAAAACTATCCATAACTATGTAAAGAGCAAACATTATGCCGTATAACTCTTGGCTAAAACCTAAAACTCCAACAATAGCCGCCTGTGCTGTAACAATAGCACCACCAGGAACACCAGGAGCAGCAACAGTTGCAATAGCTAATGCAAAAATAAATGCAGAGTATTGACCAAATGAAATATCCATATTCATGGTATATACTAAAGCCATAGAACATGCTACAATCTTAAGCATAGAGCCGGAAAGGTTAATAGTAGCACATAAAGGAACTACAAAACCTGCAATAGAAGGCCTTACACCGTTTTCTAATGTTGATTCTAATGTAACAGGAATAGTAGCAGCAGAAGAAGATGTGCCTAATGCTGTTAAATATGCCGGTAACATTCTTTTTAATAATATTAATGGGTTCTTTTTAGCAACTAAACCTGCAATAGAAAAGAATATTAAAAGCAATATAACTGTTAATACGAATATTAAAAAGATTATTTTAATAAATATAATTATTATTTTACTTACTTCCCCCATATAAGCAATATTTAAAAATATAGAAAGGATATAAATAGGCAGAAGTGGTATCATAAAAGAGCTTATTATTTTATTTATAATAATTCTTAAATCATCAATAACATCCATCATTTTTGAAGTTTTTGTAACAGCAAGCCCAAAACCTAAAACAAAAGATAATATAAGAGCTGAAGTAATATCCATAACAGGAGGCATAGGGATATTAAAGTATGGAGCTACTGATTTCTCTAAATCAGCATGGATACTTATATTTGCACCTTCTAACATATGTGGGTATAATAAAGCAGTAACACCATATGTAGAATAACCCGCAAAAATAGTAAAACCAAAAGCTAATGCTATTGTAATAAACATTAGTTTACCTGCATCTTTACCAAGATGACCAATACCAGGAGCAACAAGGCCTATAACTATTAATGGTATAATAAATTTTAAAAGACTACCAAAAAATACTTGAAATGTTTGGAAAATTCTAGCTACGATTTCACCATAATCTGTTCCGTTATCAAAAGCACTACCTGATAAATACTTTAACAATACACCTAGTATTATACCTACAATTATAGCTATAATAATTTTTACTAAAAATGCACTTTGAAAGCTTGAAAACTTATTGCTTTTATTTGGACCTTCGATCATACAAACCCCTTATATTATTTTAATAAGAAGTTATTCTAAACTAATAACTTTAAAAAGTAAATAATAACTTCTAAATTTATTAAAAAATATTATAATTTATAAAAAATGTATAAAATTATAAATTATTCTTTTATGTTCTTGATTTTATCACAACTTATATGTAAAATATGGAAAATTAATTTTTTAGGTGTATAATGGCTACTGTATTTAAAAAAATAACTATTGGGTTAGTAATTTTATTTATTATATTTATTCTTTTATCGCTATTTTTATACTTTTTTACCCGTCATCATCTTGATTTCCAACCGGAAAACAAACCAATGAATAAAATTGTAATTTATGGTGATGTGCGTTCTGGGTATAAAACCCATATGAAAATAGCACAAATGATATATGATGAAAAACCTGATATGGTTATGTTTACAGGAGATATACCATCTAACAGTAGAAATTATATCCATTATTTACAATATACTATTTTTGCTAAAAAATTGTGGGATAATGCAGAGTTTTATCCTGTGAGAGGTAACCACGAATCTACATATTGGCTTTATGATGCTTTTTTTGACCTGCCAAATGATTTATCGTATTATTCTTTTGATAGAATGGATATGCACTTTATTGTCCTTGATTGCTGGAACGTTTTTGAACCACTTGATGAAAAACAACTAAAGTGGTTAAAGGAAGATTTAGAAAAAAATAAAGGAAAACCAATATCTGTTGCATTCCATGTGCCACTTTTTACTTCCGGTAAATATGCACCATATGAAGCACCTTATTTAATTGAGCTTTTTGATAAATATAATGTGCTGTTTGTTTTCTCTGCCCATGTGCATTCTTATGAACGTTCTTTATATAAAGGCACAAACTATGTGGTAACAGCAGGGGGTGGTGCACCACTTTATGATGAAAATAGAGAAAACCCATACAAAATTATTAGAAAGAAAGTTCACCACTATACAGTGCTAACAAAAGAAAATGATGTATATACTTTAAAAGCTATTGATATTAATGGTAATGAAATAGATAGTGTTTCCACTTCTTTAGAAAGTGTTTTACATAATAAAGGAATTAGCAAATGATTATATTATATATTATTTTAGGTATAATTTTATTTTTAGCTTTAATACTGGCTATAACTTTTTTCATTGTCCGTCATAGGCTTGAATTTAACCCCGAAAATAAATCAATGGATAAAATTGTAATATATGGTGATGTGCGTTCAAGTTATAAAAAACATAACCGTATTATTAACTTAATAAAAAAAGAAAAACCTGATATGATACTTTTTACAGGAGATATTGCTTCTAACAGCCATAATTTTTTGCATTATTTAATATATAGTATTGTGGAAAATAAAGTATGGAAAAACTGCGAATATTACCCTGTAAGAGGTAACCACGAAGCAGAATTAAACCATTATAAACTTTTTTTAGACCTGCCTAATAAAAAAACATATTATTCTTTTGATAGAATGGATATGCACTTTATTGTGCTAGACTGCTGGAATGTTTTTGAACCACTTGAAGAAAAACAGCTAAAATGGTTAAAAGAAGATTTGGAAAATAATAAAAATAAACCAATATCTATTGCTATGCATGTGCCACTTTTTACTTCCGGCAAATATGAACCCTATGACGCACCTTATTTATTAGAGCTTTTTGATAAATATAATGTGCTTTTTGTGTTCTGTGCCCATGTGCATTCCTATGAACGTTCTTTATATAAAGGCACATACTATATCGTAACAGCAGGTGGCGGTGCTCCTTTATACTCTGAAACTAGGGAAAATAAATATAAAGTATGCAGAGTAAATAACCACCACTACTGTGTTATGACAAAAGAAAATAATGAATATAAAATTAAAGTAATAGATATTAACAATAACCAAATAGATGAATTTTCATCATCTAAAAAAGAAGTAGGTAAAAACAAATAATGAGTAGATACTTAAAACTTTTTTACGCTATCCTAATAGGGCTTTTTATATTTACAGCTTTTAGAATAGGGATTTTAGTAGTATATTATAATTTATTTCAAGAAAATAGTATGGGAAGCATAATTATAGCTTGTATTCACGGAATAAGGTTTGATGCTTCCATATTCTTAACAGTTATTGCTCCTTTCATTATTTTACTAATACTTCCTGTAAATAACAGGTTATATGAAAAAATAATTTATTGGGCGTTATATGTTATATATTCCATAATTATTATTTACTTAATAATAGATGCTGTTTATTTTGGCTACGTTTCAAGACATTTAGCAGGTGAGCTGGCACTTTTAGGCAACGATAAAAAATATATTATAACTATGGCAAAAGAATATTTACCTGCTGTAATAATATTACTACTTTGTTTAACAGTTTTGGCTTTCTTAAATATGCAGGCTATTTTTTACTTATATCTTTAGTGGTTTTTATTTTTATAAGAAGTAGTTTTGATATTAAACCTATAAGCACAATTAATGCTTTTGTTAGTGGTAGTAACTCACTTGCTAACTTAACATTAAATGGTATGTTTACTTCCCTTAGATATATGACAGAAAATAATGTAGTGGAAAATAATTATAATTTTTATGATGATAATAAAACCCATGAGTTTATAACATCATTAAAAAGTGATAATTGCAATATGCCTTATAAGTTTTCAAAAAAACCAAATATTGTGTTTATTTTACTTGAAAGCTGGAGTGCCTATTATGTTGATTCTTTTTCTGGGAAAAATATGCAACTAACACCTAATTTTGACAGATTGGCAAAAGAAGGTATAATGTATAAAAACCACTACTCCCCTGAAAGAAGAAGCATATCTGCCATACAGGCAATTCTTTTAGGGATACCACCTATGGATAATATTCCAAAACTAGGTTTTGGGCTTGAAACCATTGCAGGAAGTGGCACACTTGCTTCTAAACTATATAATAATGGATACGATACTGTTTTTGTGCAATCCTCAAAACGTAATTCCTTTTATTTAGATGTTATTGCTAAATCCATAGGCTTTAAAGAATACTACGGTATGGAAGATGTAGGGGAAATATTGGATTATCCTGATAGAAAAGCATCGCAGTTTGGATGGGATTATGAAACATATATGAAACTTGCTGAAAGTTTAAAAAATAAAGGAAAAGATAAACCATTTTTTGCATTTTTATTTACAGGTACTACCCATGTGCCATATGCAGAACCTAATAAAGAAAATGTAAAATTCCCACACAATACAGGCAATGAAAACGGCTTTAAAAATACGCTGATTTATGCAGATTATAGCCTTGGTGAGTTTATAAAAACAGTAGAAAAAGAAGACTACTTTAATGATACAATTTTTATATTTACAGCAGACCATGTTTTGGGTAGGTTTGAAGATGATGTGGTATTTCCAGAAGACTATCATGTGCCACTGCTTATATGGTCTCCTGCTTTTAAAAATCATAAGGAAATAACATACACTACAAACCATGTGGATATGCCTGCAACCATATTACACCTTGCTGGGCTTTATGATAATAAAAGTGAATATGTAGGCCATAGTATTTTTTGTAAAGATAATAATAGTTACAGCATAGTTCATAGTTTTGGTTCAGCAAGAATTATACAAAACAAAGATTACCTTATGCACTCATATGCTAATATTTTAGACACTATGCCAAAAAATATGAGTCAGGAAGAAAAAGATTTATTATCAAAAATACTACTTTCTTATTACCAAGAAAGTTATAATATAATGACAGGAAAGTTTAGAAAATGAGAGCGTTTATAGGATTAGAAATACCAGAAAATATTAGGGATTTATATACATCAATATGTAAACCTATGCATAAAAGTAGCAATTTATCATTTATCCGCCGTGATAAAATGCATATAACACTTGCTTTTTTTCCTGATTTATCTATGGGAAAAGTGCAAGATATAAAAGCAATGTTGGAAGAAATTAACATAGAACGGTTTAATATAAATTGTGAAAACATAGGGCTTTTTAAAAGAAAAGGTATTCCTTCTACTATATTTATTAAAATTTCATCAGAAACATTATTAGAATATAATAATATACTCCATGATAAACTTAACCAAATAAATATCCATTATGATAACAGGAAACCATTTACACCACACATAACACTTGCAAGAATAAAAGAAGTTACAAGCGAAGGTGATTTTTTTAAAGATTATAGGCATATTGCTAAAAACTTCACAGAGAGCAGTTTTCAACCAGAAAATGTTACACTTTTTAGTAGTAATATGATTAACTATAAAAAAGAAGCAACCATAGAGTTTATTAATAATATTAAAGTTATAGAAGAAGAGATATAAATAATTATATAATATATTAGCGATTTATATATAATTATATTTGAAATTCATAAGTGCATACTATTTGATTAATTCTTTTTAAAGTTATTATTTATTGTAACAATTAATAACTTAATATATTTGCATAACATTAATACATATAAACTAATTTCAATTATTTTCTATAATACAATAGCTAAAATACATAAATAATAACTATAATTAATAAATGATCCTATAAACGGAATAGACCACCTTAACTTAGCATCAAGGTGGTCTATTCCGTCTACTGTCTACTCTTATTATTTATTACTAAATATACTAATATATACTTACAATACTATATAATACTTTTAAATCTACTTTTATACACTCTTCATGTATGTAAGATAATAGCTTTCTCTTACTTTGTCAATACATTATTTTTAAAAAATTTTAAAATGTTTTAATTTTGCTTATTTTTTAAGCATATAAAAACAGATTATTCTTTATTATCAATATGTTATAAATTTAAAATTTTTTTAAAAAATTTTTATATATATTATTTTTTTTCTATTTCTATAAAAGATAATTAATATATTTTTACTCTTTTATAAAATTAATCTTTTATTAATGCTTAAAAAAAAGGCAGTTTTTCAACTGCCATTTTATGATAATTTTATATTGCTTACTTTTTAAGCACAAATAAATATTTTTATAATGATTGTTTTATTTTTTCACTATCTTTTATAATATCTTCAATATCTACTTTTAAACGTGGCGGTATATTTATGTTTAATTTATCGTTTTCATATCTTGGAATAATATGCACATGAGAATGATATACTTCCTGCCCTGCTGATGGTTCATTAAACTGCATAACCATAATACCGTCTGCATTGTATGATTTTTTTACAGCGTTTGAAATTTTTGTAATTAATGGGTATAGTTTCGCCCCTATTTCTGCTGGTGTATCAAGAGCATTCCTGCAATGGTATTTTGGTATTATTAATGTATGCCCCCTAGCTATTGGGTATATATCCATAAACACTAAAAAATCATTATCTTCATACACTTTACTAGAAGGGATTTCCCCTTTTATTATTTTACAAAATATACAATCATTTTCCATACTGCACCTCGCTTTATTTTTAGTTATTTATAATAATAATTCATTTTTTTCAAAATATAAAGTAAATAATTTTGTAGATAAAATTTAATACTTACTTTTTTTAAAATTATTAGTTGATTTTATTTGATTATTTTTATATGCTAAGGAATATAGTATTTTAAAAGGATGGTTTTATGGATTCAGAAAACCTTATTCGTGATTTAAGTATTGTTAGGGAGTATTTTTCTCATAATATGAGAACATCTACTGCTATGGTTGTGGCTACTGTTAGCCTATTTAAATTTGGGCTTAGTGATGATACTGATGACAGCATGACCGATATGATTATTGAATCTGCATACTTTCTTGATGTTTATGACAAGGGTATGGAAGTAATGTTTAATTATGTTTTAGGAAAACCTATAAGAAATGATAAAGAAATATTTGACCCTGTTAAAATAACCGGCAAAGTAATTGAAGATTTAAAATGCTCTATTAAAGACCAAAATATTAATGTTACATGTATATTTGGTGAAATGGAAATTTTTGAAACAAATAGCTATGTGGCAAAAACTATTTTAGAACTTATTTTATGCGAAGAAATTCGCAAATGCACAGATGAGATTTCTATACACACAAGGGGTAATGTATTAACTATTAAAAAAACTAATAGTAATGATGCTCCAGAAATGTATAAACTTTTTACTAAATTTTTAAAAGAGTTAAATATTGAGTTATCATATAGTAACGATATTGTTACAATGAGGTTTGCGTAATGAAAATATTAATAGCTGATGATGAGCTTAGGCTCCGTAAAGTAATTGCACTTTATTTATCTAAATGTGGGCATGAGATAATAGAGGCTGGTAATGGTGAAACTGCTGTTGAATTAGCAAAAGAGTTTACTCCTGATGCTATTGTTTTGGATGTTATGATGCCGGGGATTAGTGGTATTGAAGCTACTCAAGCAATAAGAGCAATAAGTGGGTTTGAAAAAACTCCTATTATTCTTTTAACAGCTAATGCCAGTGAAAATGATATTAAAAAAGGGTTATCAACAGGGGCAGATAAATATATTACAAAACCTTTTTCCCCTAAAGAACTTGTGGAAATTATAGAAGAATTAGTAAATAAATAGTAAAATCGGGTTAGTTTATGAATATACGTTTTATAGGCAGTGAAACAGGACTTAATACTTTTAAAAAATTGTTGCAAGGCAAGGCATATGTATCAAATAGTAGTGATGCAAAAGATGCTTTAATATTTGAAATATCTTCTCTTGAAGTGCTTTATAAAATACCAAAACGTTCTTTTGGTGTGCCTGTATTTTTTTACCTTACAACACCTAATAAAACAGTTATCTCTAATATTAAAGACTACCGTATTACAGGTATTTTGTTCCCACCATTAAATGCCGATGCTATTATGAATAAAATTACAAGAACAAAAGACCATACTATTGATACAGTTAATGCAAAAGATTATGAAACTTTGCGTATTAAAATTATTGCAAAAGCAGAAAATATTCCAACATTGCCTACTATTGCACAAGATTTAATAAAGCTAACAAGAAACCATTCTCAAACAGCTATTGGGCAGGTTACTTCTAAAATTAAAATGGATCAGGGGATTTCTTCTAAGGTTATAAAACTTGTAAACTCCCCTTTTTATGGTGTTAGAAAAGAAATAGCTTCCATTGATAGGGCTACTATGCTTTTAGGGTTTAGCTCTGTGAAAAACATAGCACTTGCCATATCTTTGGACCAATATTACCAAAAACCTTTTAATATGTATAAAACTACTGGGCAGGCTATTTGGCAGCATGCTTATAATGTGGCACTTATTGCTTCAGAAATAGCTAAATTTTTAGAACAGGATACTGACGCTTTATATATGGCAGGCCTTATGCACGATATAGGTAAAGTTGTTATGGCTGATTTTCTTGTTAGAGAAGTGGATACTGTGCAAGATGAACGAGAACAGCTAGGCTGCGACCATGCAGAAATAGCATCTGTTATATTAAATAAATGGTCTGTTGCGCCTGCTATTGTGGAAGCAGTTAAAACTCACCATGATGCTGAAAACGGTTTATATGGCAAAATAGTTTCCTATGCTAATAAAATTGACCATGATAAACAGCAATTTGAAGAATATATAATGCAACTTAACCAATATTACCCAATAAATAATATAGACCAACTTATACAGTCTATACAAACCATAGTGAGTGATAACCCAAATGAATCAGAATGATAGTCTTGTTTATCAATTACTTGATATAATATCTTCAGAATCCACAGAAGATTTTATTAAAGGTATAAATAATTTGTTAATAGAAGAAGAAATTAAAGATTTTCTTATATGGGATGTCCGTGGTAATGTGTGCGAACCATGTTCTTATATTCCAACAGACTTATACGCTACATTTGATATTTATGAACTAGGTTATAAAGAACAATCATATGTGAGAGATATTAATTTAAGTATATCATATTTTGATACTACTTATGATGTACATACTGCACTTTTTTTCCAGCATAACAAAAGAGTTACCCATATTATTACTTTTAAAAATGAAATACCAAAAGATTTAGAAAATAATATTATCAAAATTGCACCTTATTTTGGTAAACGTGCTGTGGAACTTTTTTCTAAAGAACGCCAAATGGATCTATATGTGGACTACCAGAAAAAAGTAGACTTTGTAAAAAGAGCAAGTATTATTTTTATGGCTTTAGAGATTCAAGAAGTTATATCCATGTCCCTTTCCTTTTTCATGGAAGTATTTTCTGCAGATGCAGTGTGTGCCTATTATAAGGATGAATTTTATGGTATAGGCCTTGAAGAATCTGATTTACATGAAAATATAACTGTATATAATGTTCCATTGGGAAGTTATTTAAAAAACTCCACAGAAACTATATTTGTGGAAAACGAAATAGTTTCAAATAAATTTAATATAAAAAATACATTTTTAATATATGATAAAGTGGCAGATTTGCATTTTGTATTATTTAATATTATGGTTGATATTGTGCCTGATAAAGATTTTTCATCACTTGTATCTTCTATTGTATCTATTGCTACAAAAAATGCACTAAACCACGAAGAAATAACAAAATTTAAAATAGAAGAAACTGAAATAGAACATACTGCTGATATATTAAATAAATTTGTTAAGAAAATAATTACATTACCTAAACATGATAATATTTATGGTATAAGCTACCCTGCAAGAAATGCCGGTGGTGATTTTGTAAATATGATAAAAGTAGGCGATGATTATATATTTTGTGTGGCAGATGTGTGTGGTAAAGGGTATTCAGCAGCTGTATTAACTGTTGTATTAAGTGTTTTTATGTCTAACTTTACTTCTTCATCAAACCTTGTTCAACAGGTTACAAATATTAATGAATTTTTAATATCTAAAAATTTTAGCGACAGGTTTATTACAAGTTTTTTTGGAGTATATCGCACTGCTTCTCAGGAGTTAGAATATATTTCTTGTGGTCATGACCCTGCAGCTATTTTAAATAATAACCATAAAATAGATTATTTAACATCTGACTATATGCCTATGGGTATTATGTCAGAAGAGTATAAATCAAAAAAAATAAAAGTAGAAAAAGACAGCCTTATATTTGTTTATACTGACGGTTTAATTGAATATTCATCACTTGATGATTTATTATGTCTTGTAAATGCTTTATCAGTTAAAGCACCAAAAGATATTGCAGAAAACTTATATACAGAGCTTGTTACAGATACGGAACTACAAAGGGATGATTTTACATGTCTTATAATGAAAGTATAAAAGAGCAAGAACAATCCAAAAATGTGCAGGATATGTTCAACAATATTGCAGATAAGTATGATTTTTTAAACGGTGTATTAAGTTTTGCACTAGATGATAATTGGAGAAAAACTGCCATAAAATTAAGTAACATTAAAGAAGGACATAATGTGCTTGATTTAGCCTGTGGAACAGGGGATATGATGTCAGAAATCATTAAACAACACCCTAATGTAAATATATATGGTGCTGATTTTAGTATTAATATGTTAAATATAAGTAGTAAAAAACTACCTGCTGTCCCATTAACAGCAGCAGATGCCCATAACCTTCCATTTAAAGAAAACGCCTTTGATAGGCTTACTATGGCTTTTGGGTTTAGAAATGTAACAGATAAACAACTTGGGCTTTCTGAATTATATAGAGTAATAAAACCTGGGGGAAAAGTATGTATATTGGAGCTTACAAAACCTGAAAACTCCATAACAGGCTTTTTCTATAAAATATATTTTAAACATATACTTCCGTTTATTGGTGGTATTTTTTCATCAAGAAAAGCATATAAGTATTTACCAAATTCTGTATATAATTTCCCAAAACAAAAGGAATATAAACAGATGATAGAAAATGCTGGGTTTAAAAAAATACACTTTAAAACATTAGTTTTTGGTGCAGTTACTATTGCTTTAATGGAAAAATAAATAGTATTTTTATTACAATAAATATCATATGTTATTTGGCTAAAAGTAATTTTTATGTTACTTTTAAAAGTTTATGTATTAAATAATTTTGTGTATTAAGTAATAAAATTTCAGAAATTATAATAATAGATTTATGTTATTTATTATACTTTATAAATACCTTTTAAGTCCTTGTAGTTATTACATATATTTTTACATAACTACTTTATTTCATGCACTACTCTATATTATTGCATAATACTTAAAATTAGGTTGCAAAATATATTAATTTCTTTATCAATTTATGTATAATAAACTAACACATATAAACTCAAAAAAAAAACAGCTTAATAGAAAATATTGAGCTGTTATTATATATTAATTATATATATTTTTATATTTGAACAAGCCTTAAAAGACTGGTTGTGCCTGTTTTACCAAAAGGCATACCTGCTGTTACAATTATTGTATCGCCTTTTTCCACAAGACCTGTTTCTATGGCTTTTATTTTAGCAGTTTCCACTACTGAATCCATATCTGTCATTACTTCGTGATAAAGTGCCTGTGCACCCCAAATTAAACTCATACCACTACATACTCTTGGTTCAAATGTTAATACTAATAACTCACAATCTGGACGGAAACGAGATATACAGTATGGTGCAAGCCCTGTGGCAGAATAACTTACTATGGCTTTTGCTCCTACGTCTTTTGCCAACCAGCATGCTGCCCTGCCTATTGCTAATGTATATGAATGGCTGTTTCTAAAAAGTGAGCTATCAAAATCTGGAGTATATTGGCTGTGCATTTCTGCTGCCCTTGCTATTCTTGCCAATGTTTCCACTGCTATTTCTGGGTAATTACCGTTGGCTGTTTCATCAGATAACATTAAAGCATCTGTGCCGTCTATTACTGCATTTGCTACATCTGTTGTTTCGCTTCTTGTAGGGCGTTGTGCTTTTACCATACTTGCAAGCATTTGTGTAGCTGTAATTGTTATTCTACCTGCGTTTTTTGCTTGTGTAATAATTCTTTTTTGAACGTGTGGCATTTGTTCTAAAGGCATTTCCACCCCTAAATCACCACGAGCAACCATAACACCGTCTACCACATCTAAAATTTCTTCTAAATTTTCTACTGCTTGTGGTTTTTCTATTTTTGCTATAAGTAATGGCCTATGGTTGCTATTATCCAATATCCTTTTGATTTCTTCTAAATCTTTAGCAGAACGTACAAATGATAAGGCAACAAAATCTATTTTTTCTTCTAACCCCATGGCTAAATCTTTTCTATCTTTTTCACTAAAAGCTAATACGTGTAAATCAGACTGTGGCATATTTACACCTTTTTTTGTATAAGCAACACCACCTGTTATTACTTCACATAATACTTTTACACCGTCTATACCTGTAACACGTAATTCCATCATACCGTCAGCTAATAAAATACGTTCGCCTATTTGCACTTCCTTATGAAGTTCTGGGTATTCAACAGGTAGTGCGTTTTCACAATTTTCTTCAGTGGAAGCAAGTGCTATATAATCCCCTACTAAAAGCCTAACACCCTCTTCTGGTAGCTTTCCTAAACGTATTTTTGGGCCACATAAATCTTGTAAAAAACCAATATTTACACCCATTTCTTTTGCTATTTTTCTTACCAACTGTATTGTAGCCCTGTGGCTTTCATGAGTGCCGTGGGAAAAATTTAGCCTTGCCACATTCATACCGTTTTCTATCATTTTACGTATAGTTGCCTCATCGTTAGATGCAGGCCCTATGGTGCATATTAATTTTGTTTTTGTAATAGCCTTACTCATGTATTTCTCCTTATTCTTATATTTATATTAATGGCAGTTAATACGATATATACTGTAAAAATAGCCCTCTAATTCTTCTTGAGTTATTTTATGGCCGTTTAAACATTTTGCACTTACTATTTTATCGTTATCAAATACTAAAACGGCTTCTAGTTTACCGTTTTCTTTATATTTTTTTGCACTACCATGACGTAAATCATCTTTATATTCAATAGTAAACATAGGTTTACCGCTTTCATAATTTACTTTTAATACACCATTTAATACTCCATTTTTATATGGTGTTAAAAGTTTTATTTTTCCGTTGGGAAAATATTCTATTTCATCACTATCCCTAACACCCATATTATATGTTACAGTTAATGATACACCTTTTGGGTCATGATAATGCACAACTTTACCATGTTTATAATCATCTTTATAGTGCATAACTTGTTTTATGGTACCAGCAATATAATAATCTTTTCTTATACCATTTGCTTTATCGTTTTTATAAGTTATTTCAGAATTAAGTTCGCCGGTTTCATAGTATTCTTTTAAAATACCTTCTCGTTTATTGTTTTTATATGGCGTTTCTATTAATATGGCACCACTTGGGTAAAACTGCTTTGCTATCCCCTCTTTTTTACCGTTTTTATAAGGGATAGATGTTTCTATAACATCACCATAATGGTATAATATGACTCTACCTTCTATTGTTCCATTTTTTATAGGGTAATAGATTGTTCTATCATCTAAATTTTTTAAGCATGCTATCCCGTTTGTTCCTTGTGAGATAAATATACCACCATTTTCTATTTTTCTTATATCTTTTTTAGTAATATTAAAATTACAAGTATAGGCATATAAGTTACTAACTAACATAAAAGAAAATAAAAAATTTAGTGTTATTATATAAAAAATTCTATTTATCATCTTTTATTAAAACAGTGCCAAGCGAATCTATCTGCACATTATCAGCCACTTCAGTATGTGCAATAATATTTAAACTTGGAGAATATTTTTCCACAAATCTACGCATAGCATACCTTATAGGCTGGGATACAAATAATACAGGTGGGATGCCTTTTGCAGTAATTTCTTCTGTTTTTTCCATAAGCCCTGTTAAGATTTTTCTAGCTGTTACAGGGTCTATAACTATCTCTTTACCTTCATCAGATGGGTGCATACTTTTTATTACAAGCTGTTCCACCTGCTGTGGTAATGCAAAAACGTATAATTTGCCGTCTTGAGCAAGCAGACTTTCTGTAATCTGTTTCCTTAAAGCATAACGCACTTTTTCTGTTAAATATTCTATATCTTTATTCATAGAACCATATGTGGCAAGTGCTTCTAATATAGTTTGTAAATTACGTATTGATACACGTTCTTTTAATAAGTTTTGCAATACTCTATTAATAGTGCTTAAATCAAGTATTCCCGGCACAACATCTTCTACAATTTTTGGGTGTTTTTCTTTTAATTTATCAAGTAAATCTTGTGTTTCCTGCCTACCTAGAAGTTCAAAAGAGTTTTTCTTAATAACTTCGGTTAAATGTGTAGCAATAATTGTGGCAGGGTCTACAATCGTATATCCTGAAATTTCTGCCTTTTCTTTTTCTGCTTCATCTACCCATTTTGCAGGTAATCCAAAAGCTGGTTCTTTTGTAGGTATTCCTGTAATATCATCCATTGGCCCTGCTGGGTTCATTGCCATATACCTATCAGGCATAACAGTGCCTTTTGCAGTTTTTACTCCACGAAGTAACACTACATATTCTTCAGCATCAAGCTGTAAATTATCCCTAATTCTAACAGGTGGCACAATAAAGCCCATTTCTAAAGCTATTTGACGTCTGATAGATTTTATTCTATTTAATAATGTTCCACCTTGGTCAGCATCAACTAATGGAATAATACCATAGCCTATTTCCAACTCCATAGTGTCCATTTCTAAAAGTTCTTTTACTTCTTCTTCCTCTGGTGCTGGTGGTTTTTCCTCTTGGTTTTCTTCATCTTCTTCGCTATCTGCACTGCCACCGTTTTTGGCTTTTCTATCCATTAAATAACCACCACCAACGCCTAATATACCTAATGTAATAAAAGCAAGTTTTGGCATACCAGGAACAATAGCAAGGAAAAGTAATAAACCACCTGTAATATATAATATTTTAGATTGTGGGAAAAGCTGTTTTGAAAGCTGTTGTGCAAAAGAGCCGGAACCATTTCCTGCACGAGTTACAATAATACCTGCTGATGTAGATATAATAAGTGCAGGTATCTGCCCTATTAAACCATCACCAATAGTTAATATAGTATAAACTTCGGCAGCTTCTTTTACATCCATATCGTGTTTTACAATACCTAAAGCAAGGCCTGCTATAATATTAATAGCCGTAATAATTAAACCGGCTATGGCATCACCACGAACGAATTTAGAAGCACCATCCATACTTCCATAAAAATCTGCCTCACGTCTAACATCTTCACGACGCTGCCTAGCCTCATCTTCTGTAATAATACCTGCGTTTAAGTCAGCATCAATAGCCATCTGTTTACCTGGCATTGCATCTAATGTAAAACGTGCTGTTACTTCTGCAACCCTACCAGAACCCTTTGTAATAACCATAAAGTTAATTAAAACAAGTATAATAAATACAATTATACCAACAACATAATCACCACCTACAACAAACTGACCAAAAGCACGAATAATCTCACCTGCTGCGTCAGGGCCTTCCTGACCGTGTAAAAGAATAGTCCTTGTGGTAGAAACGTTTAAGGCTAAGCGAAAAAGTGTAGTAAAAAGTAGTATAAAAGGAAATGTGGAAAAATCAAGCGGCCGTTCTGCATATAAAGATACAAGCATAATAACAATACTTAATGATATACTAACAGATAATAGAAAATCAAGAAGTAAAACAGGTAATGGTATAAATAAAGCTGCAATAATAGATACTATTGCAATAGCTAAAACAACATCCTGCTGTTTACCTATTTTTTTCATCATAGTTGAAAGTGAGTTTTTCTGGTCTGCCATTTATTATTCCTAAAATAATATACTTGAATTTTTTCTCTACTATTATATATAAATTATATTTATTTTGCTAGTTATTTTTATAAATTACATAAATTTTATATTTCATATTCCACCATAACAAATACAAATACTTTTCTTATTAAGTTATATACTAAAATATTTATTATTTAATTTCAATACTCATATACTTTATTTTTTACAAAAAAACTGGCAGTAAATACTGCCAGCTTATATTATTTATTAATCTACTTTAAATTGCTGTAAAATACGCACAAGGTTTGATGATTTTTGCTGTAAATTGTCTATTGTCATTGTTACTTCTGAAATAGCCACATTTGATTCTGAAATTCCTGCATTAATATTTCCTGTATTGTCTGTTACTTCGTTTTGCCTTACTACCATATTAGAAATATTTTCTATATCACTATTGGCATTGGAAATACCGTCCACAACTTCTTTAAAGTCATCAAGTGTTTTTTCCACTTTGCTTGAGCCTTCATCAATTGATTTTGATGTGGTTTCCATATTTTTAGCAGCACTACTACTTTCCTGCTGGAATGATGTGATAATATTTGATATTTCACTTGTTGCAGTTGATGTTCTTTCTGCAAGTTTTCTTACTTCATCAGCAACCACAGCAAAACCACGCCCTGCATCCCCTGCTCGCGCTGCCTCAATAGCTGCATTTAAAGCTAAAAGGTTTGTTTGGTCTGCAATATCGTTAATAACTGTTAATATTCTGCCTATATCTTCTGAACTTTCCGCAAGGGAAGATATTGTTTGTGCTAACTGATTTGTATTTTCACTAATAACTTTCATTTCATTTTTTATACTTACAAGTGATACTGCACCCTGCTGTGTTAAAGATGTAGTAGTTTGTAGCCTGTCAGAACTTTGACCTAACCTATCGGAAACCTGTTCACTAAGGCTTGATAAATTAACCATATTGCTAGATATTTCGCCTATTTGTTCAGTTTGGGACTGAAATGTGGACTGTAATTCTTCAGCCACAGATGCCAACTGGTCGCTTACTGAAGTTACTTCATGAGATACTTCCTGCACTTCTTTTATAATTTTTTGAACGTTATCTATAAACAAATTTACATAACCTGCAAGAATACCAAATTCGTCTTTAGTAGTTGCATCAATACGTTTAGTTAAGTCCCCATCACCTTCTGTTAAGTTTTTAATTAAACCTATTAATTTGCTAAGCGGCCTTACAATATCTACTATCATAAATAATACTATTGATAATGCCACAAAACCACCAACTATCATAGATATTACTATTAATATAAACGTTTTTGTTGCAACATTTACAATACTGGTATTACCTTCTTTCATAAGTTCTACTGTTATTTTATTAATAGCACCTATATAGTCGCGAACACTTGTTGTAGAGCTATCTGCATCTGTGCTAACTACATTAATTTGTTCTATATCCCCAAATATACGTTTACTTAAATTTAACATATTATCTGATTCATCAAGAGCTTTTTTAGCTAAATCTTTTGTAGCTGCAACTTTTGTAGATTTATGTAATTTCTCTACTGTATTGCGTATTTTAGTAATTTGGCTTATTATTTCTTTTGATTTACTATCATTTTTTAAATAGATACTTCTATTTACTGATGATACAGCATCTTTCATACCGTCAATAACAACAACCATTTCCTGCACCCTTGGAATCCTTCTTTCAACTTCAGGGTCTGCACTTGTTAATATATTGTTATATATGGAATCTAAAAACTGTGTAGAAGCCTTAATAAATATCTGTAAACTTTTGTTTAATTCTTCTTGCTTTCTATTAAGTTTTGCCTGCTGGTTTAGTAATGTAGTAGTTGTATCCACATACTGGTCAAATTGTATTTTAAAATCCGGCAACATTTCTATAAGCATGCCACCTCTTTTATCATTTGATACTAACTGCTGTAAACTGTTAAAATATTGCAACAAGGCATTTAACTGTTCTTTATAAGTTTTAATATTTTCATCCGTTGGGTTACTCATATAATCATCAAACTGACTAAAAGAAACTATAAAATCATTATTAATAGTAATAGCTTGTTCTATAATTGGTGCATAGTATTCTTTACCAGATTTTGCTGCAATTTCCACAAAATATGTTCCTATTACAGAAGAAAGTGCTAAAAATGATGTAGAAATGATTAACGCAGCAGCATTAATTATAATTTTTGTTTTTAGTTTTAAATTAGAAAGTTTTTTCATAAAACTCCTCCTAAACTTTTTCTTAAAAAATAATTACTAAAATTATATTAAAAATCAATTCTACTTTTTGTATCGTAATCTTCAAGCATACCGTGGGTTACTTCAATATAGAATACTTCAATATCCTCTTTACTTTGGTCTTTATTTTTATAAAAAGTTTCCATAATATCTGAATTTTCAAGCACATGTTCAATTATACTTTTATCTTTTTCAAAAACCACTTTACCTGTAATTCGTATCCACCTACTTAATGTAACAGCACAAAGTTCTATATTACTGTCTTTTAATAACTCTTTATATACTGCTTTATCTTTTGTAACAGCAAACCATAACTTATCTTTAAAAATACCTAAAGTTATCATTGCCCTATTTTTTGGTAACCCCTCTTCCCCAATATTTGCAAGCATAAATATAGGATTATGTTCTATAAACTCTCTAACACTACTATGCATATATTCCTCCTTAAATAAATATAACAGTTTTATATTATTTAAAATATTTTTAAATTATTATACTATAAAATTTATTAATCTTTCAAGAAAAATATTAAATATGATACAAATACTAGGAAATAGTTTCAAAAAAGCATACAGAATATTACTGTATGCTTTTTATATTATTTATAACTAACTTAATTTAAATACAGAAAGTGCTTCTGTTAATTCTTTTACATGGTCTTCTATTTCATCAGCATAAGAGTGCATATTAGACATTTTATTTGCAATTTCTGAAATAGCTCCATTAATCTGTCCAAGTCCTTTTATCATATCTTTTGATTTACCGTCAATATTTTGAGAGCTTGCCATAGATGATTCTGCCACATTTGCTACTTCACGCATACTATTTGTTAATTCTATGGCACTTCTACGAACAACATCTGCAGTTTCCACCATTTTATATATTTCTTCAGAATTAGCAGTAATTGTTTTACTGGCTTTACTAATGCCCTGCACAACACCGTTAATTGTATCATTTATCTGCCCTAATGAGTCTTGAGTTTTTTCTGCAAGTTTTCTCACTTCATCAGCAACCACTGCAAAACCACGTCCATGGTCCCCTGCTCTTGCCGCCTCAATAGCTGCGTTTAAGGCTAAAAGGTTAGTTTGGTCTGCTATTTCAGAAATAACTGTTAATACGGATTTAATTTCTTCTGCCTCTTTAACTAAATCATTAATTTCTGAAGCAATGTTTTCTTCTGCCTTGCTTTCTTTTTCCACTTCGCTACTTAATGTAACAATAAGGTTTTGCATATTTTCAAGTTCGTTATGGGCTACACTCATTAAGTCCATAGTCCTTTGTTATTCTGAAATATTATCTTCAGATATTGTCCCTATTTCACTACCAATATTAATATTACTATGTGCTAGTTTTTCGCTTTCTGTAAGTGTTTCTGTTACAGCATTTGATGCTTCCACAAGTTTTACAGCAATATTTGTATTAGCCTCGCTTTGGCTTTGTAATGAAATCATTATGCCTTTAATACTTTCAATAAAATCATTAATAGATAACGCAATTCTACCTATTTCATCTTTTGATGAAAGTTTAATACTTTGTGATAAATCTTTATTTTCTGCAAGGCTTGATAAATATTTTTCTATTTTATCAATCC